>NZ_JBXUOY010000415.1:0-3119 GCF_057196705.1 Streptomyces sp. ATLC9
CACGAAGCCTCTGGTGGAGACGGATTTCTTGGTCGAAAACCCATCTACCAGGGGCTTCACCTGTCTGTCACCCCAACTGCCCCTCCAGCCGAACAGGTTGGAAAGAGCTCACTGTCACTTGCACAAGAAGTGGGGTGTTGGGATCGATGAACCGCTCGACCTCACGGTCGTGGCGCGCATGGATGGTCGGCTGGTGGTCGCACATGTCAGCTCGTGCCTGACTGCGGTGCCAAGGCTTTCCAGTCCGTGACCGGCGCGCTCGTGGCGTCGACGGCAAGGCGGGGCAGTCGTGGCCCGTTCGCGTCGATGAACCTCAAACCGGATGCCGGGACCTTGGTCAGCCGCAGATAGCCGCCCCGGTTGGTGTGATCTTCTGCCAACGTGACCTTGATCAATTCCTGACCGGGCATGGCTGAACGATCACTTAAGAGCCGGCATGGCATCCACAGGTGGTGCATCCGGTCCGAAGGCGGGGAGTGTTCCGATCGGTCCGCGAACGACGGCTGCCCGGGCGCTACCGATCAGCTGTCGAAAGCGGGAAGACCTCTCCGTCCTTACATGACACCAAGAACGACGGTGATGGAGAAAGGCGCGGTGGCCTTCACCGTGCCGGTGAACATCTCGCCGTCCCGGTAAGCCTTGGTAGCGGGGTCGAGGATGTAGGTGTACACGATCGGAACGCCGGTGGCGGCCTGCTCGACGCGCCAGTAGAAGGGGATGCCGGCCTTGGCGTACTGATCCACCTTCACGATCCGGTCGGTGGTCTCCGAGCCGGGCGACACGACCTCGACGACCAGGAGTACGTGCTCGGGGCGGGTGGGCGTGAGGTCGATGGTCTCCGCCCGGTAGACGATGACGTCCGGGCGGCGGTTGGTGAGCGGAACGTCCTGCAGGCGGACGTCGAAGTCCGTGTCGGCGTTCCAGTCCGGGCCCGCGGCGTCGTCCAGGGCATTGGCCAGGATTCGGGCCAGCCGGTTGTGCCGCTTGGAGGCGCTCGGGCTCACGACGACCATCCCGTCCACGATCTCGATGCCGGCGCACTGCTCCTCGGACCAGGAGTCGTACTGTTCCGCGCTGATCTGCGTGTGCATCCACGCGGGCGCCACCATCTCGGCGGTCATGAAGTACCTCCTTCGAGGACGAGGTGCTGCTCGACTCAGCGTACTGCCCGCTTCCGTTCGGGCACCGGCTTCGGATCGGGGTAGAGCCTTCGGTGTTCGCCGGGCGACCGGGTCGCAAAAGGGGCGATCCGCATTCACCACGTGATGGCGCATGAGTGCAAATCGGCCAAGCAGGGCGGGGGCTTGCGGGCTGAACCGGCAGGACCGTGTCGGCGTGAGAGGCTGGGTCGTATGAACCGGTTGGCTGGTGTGACCTCACCTTATCTGCTTCAGCACGCCGACAACCCGGTCGACTGGTGGCCGTGGGGACCCGAGGCGTTCGAGGAAGCGAAACGGCGCGATGTACCCGTACTGCTTTCGGTCGGTTACTCTGCGTGCCACTGGTGTCATGTGATGGCCGAGGAGTCCTTCGAGGACGAGGCCACCGCCGAGTACCTCAACGCCCACTACGTGTCCGTCAAGGTGGACCGCGAGGAGCGCCCGGACGTCGACGCCGTCTACATGGAGGCGGTCCAGGCCGCCACCGGGCAGGGCGGCTGGCCCATGACCGTCTTCCTGACCCCGGAGGGCGAGCCGTTCTACTTCGGCACCTACTTCCCGCCCGGGCCCCGGCACGGGATGCCCTCCTTCCGCCAGGTGCTGGAAGGGGTGCGCGCCGCCTGGGCCGACCGGCGCGAGGAGGTCGCCGAGGTGGCCGGGCGGATCGTGGCGGACCTGGCGGGTCGGAGCATCGGCTACGGCGACGGCGGGGAGGCCCCCCGCCCGCCCCGGCCGGAGGAACTGGGCGCGGCACTGCTCGGGCTGACCCGCGAGTTCGACGCGCGGCACGGCGGCTTCGGCGGCGCGCCGAAGTTCCCGCCGTCGATGGTGCTGGAGTTCCTGCTGCGCCACCACGCCCGCACCGGCTCCGAGGGCGCGCTGCAGATGGTGGAGGCGACCTGCGGGGCGATGGCGCGCGGCGGTCTCTACGACCAGCTCGGCGGCGGCTTCGCCCGCTACTCGGTGGACGCCGCCTGGATCGTGCCGCACTTCGAGAAGATGCTCTACGACAACGCCCTGCTGTGCCGGGTGTACGCGCATCTGTGGCGTGCCACCGGCAGCGAGCGGGCGCGGCGCGTCGCGCTGGAGACGGCCGACTTCATGGTCCGCGAACTGCGTACCCCCCAGGGCGCCTTCGCCTCCGCGCTGGACGCCGACAGCGACGACGGCACCGGGCGGCACCGGGAGGGCGCGTACTACGTGTGGACGCCCGCCGAACTGCGCGAGGTCCTCGGGGAGGAGGACGCGGAGCTGGCCGCCACCCACTTCGGGGTGACCGGGGAGGGCACCTTCGAGGAGGGGGCCTCCGTCCTGCGGCTCCCGGACACCGACGGCTCCGCGGACGCCGGGCGGATCGAGTCGGTGCGCCGCAGGCTGCTGGACGCCCGGTCCGCGCGTCCGCGCCCCGGCCGGGACGACAAGGCCGTCGCCGCCTGGAACGGGCTGGCGGTCGCCGCGCTGGCCGAGACCGGCGCCTACTTCGACCGTCCCGACCTGGTGGAGGCGGCCACCGCCGCCGCCGATCTGCTGGTCGCCGTCCACCTCGATACGGGCGGACGTCTGGCGCGCACCTCCCGCGACGGCGCCGCCGGTCCCGGCGCCGGGGTGCTGGAGGACTACGGCGACGTGGCCGAGGGCTTCCTCGCCCTGTACTCGGTGACCGGCGAGAGCCGCTGGCTGGAGCTGGCCGGCACCCTGCTGGACACCGTGCTGACGCGCTTCACCGCCGCCGACGGCACCCTGTACGACACCGCCGACGACGCCGAGCGGCTCATCCGCCGCCCCCAGGACCCCACCGACAACGCCGCGCCCTCCGGCTGGACGGCCGCCGCCGCGGCCCTGCTGTCCTACGCCGCCCACACCGGGTCCTCCCGCCACCGCGAGGCCGCCGAGCGGGCGCTGGGCGTGGTGACGGCGCTGGCCCCGCGCGTGCCGCGCTTCACCGGCTGGGGGCTGGCC
>NZ_JBXUOY010000416.1:0-3114 GCF_057196705.1 Streptomyces sp. ATLC9
GTCCGGTCCCCCCGGCGCCCGCACGCGGACCGCCGGCCGGCCCGCGCGCAGCAGGCGCCGTCCCAGACGCGCCGCGGCCTTGCGCCCGCCCTGCCCGATCCAGGCGGTGGCCATGGCGAGGAAGGGCGCCGGGTCGTCCGCGGCGAACCAGGCGGTCTCCGTCTCCCGGGGCTCCTTCCTCCCGTACCTCCCGAGCGTGTCGCCACCCGTGCCGTCACCCGCGGCGGACCCCCGTCCGCGCCGGACGGCGGTGAGCGGCAGGCCCTCGGAGGGCAGTGCCGCCAGCGAGGACAGCAGGGCGTAGTTCTCCGCGACGAAGACCCGGCCCGGTACGGGGCCGGCCGGGGTGATGGCGCGGCCGGTGAGATCCAGGTGCAGGGCCCTGACGACGTCCAGCCCCGAGCGGTCGGTGAACAACCGGAACTGCGCGCCGGGACGGGGGTTGAAGTCCAGCAACTGGTAGGTGCCGGTGGCGGTGTCGAACCGGAAGTCCAGGTCGAGGATGCCCCGGTAGTCCAGGTGCTCGGCCAGCAGCCGTGCCGCCCGCTCGACCTCGGGGTTCGGCAGCCAGCGGCCGACCGCCGTGAGCCCGGCGTCCACCGGCCAGGAACGCTCCTTGCGTCCGGCCCCTCCTGCCAGGCGGACCGCTCCGCCGGTGAAGCAGCCGTGGAAGAACCAGTCGGTGTCCCGGCCGCCGGACACGAGCCGCTGGAGCAGCAGCCGGCTGCCGGCCTCGCCGCTGCGCCGGTACAGGGCGCGTGCCTGGTCCTCCGTGGTGACGACGGTGGTGCTGCGCAGTTCGCCGCCCTGGGGCAGCAGCCAGGGACGGCTCCACTTGGCGATCAGCGGCAGACCCAGCTCCCGGGCCGCGGCGGCGGTCTCACCGGCGCTGCGCGGGCTCACGGTCGGCGGGTGCGGGATGTCCAGCTCCCCGCACATGGCGGCCAGCCGGGCCTTGTCGGCCACCCGCTGCGGCAGTTCGGGTGGCTGTTCGGGCAGCAGGAACCGCCCGGCGAGCCGTCCGGCGAGCCGGGCCGCGGCGATGGCCCCCATGTCGTCCATGGGGATCAGGACGGCGGGCCGTCCGATGCGGTCGGAGATCCGGCGGAGCATCCGCTCCAGCCTGATCTCCGACGCGCCGCCGGCGTCGACCGTCTCCCCCGTCCGGTGGGTGCCGCGGACCCCGTCCGCCGGAAGGTGGTGTCCCTGACGCAGGTAGCGGGAGCGGCCGATGGGGCAGTGCGGCGACTCGACGACGGCGTGGACCTCGACACCGGCGCGCCCCAGGGACCTGACGGCCCCCAGGGTGCCGTGGTGGAAGGGATTCCGGTCGAGTCTCAGCAGCAGTACGGGTACCTCGGTGTCGAGCGGTGGCGACATGCGGATTCCTCGGTGTTCCTCGGTGTTTTCTCTTGCGGTTTCCCCTGGCGCTCTCCACCGTCCCCCGGTACTCCGCCGACGGTGTTACCGGGCGTCTTTTCCCCGGCTTCGCCGACGTCACCGGAATTCCCTCACGACACTGGTCCGAGTGGGCGGCGGAAAGAGCGAACGGGTTATCAGAAAGCAGCCCCGCGGGTCATTTGATGGATTCTCCGATTAGTGTCGCGGAAAAGACGCGCAGGGCCGGGGAGAACGAGCAGGCGGTTCTGGCGACGCAGCGAAGGAGGCACGATGCCCCATCGACATCCCCGACCGGGGAGGACCGGTCGGCACCGGAAGCCCGCGGCACCCGCCCGGCGCCGCGGGCTGACGGCCGCGTGCACCGGGGCCGTCGCCGCCGGAGCCCTGGTGGTGGGCGGCGCCGTGGCGACCGGCACCTTCGGGGACGACCGCGCCGGGCCCCGCCCGCCGGGTGCGGCCGGCTCCTCCGTCGCCGCCGGCGCCTTCCTCGGCTCGGGCTCGGACGGAGTGCGGCGAATCGCGGAGCTGCGGAAATGGCTCGGCGGCGCGGATCTGCGGGTGGGCCACACCTATCTGCCGGGCGACACCTGGGAGCGCATCGAGAGCGACCCGTACTTCCTGCGCCCATGGGCCCAGTGGCGGCGCGCCGACCCCGACCGGCTGTTCGTGCTCAACGTGCCGATGCAGGCGCGCAACGAGGCCGGCCTCCCCGACCACGAGGTGCGCGAACTGCTCGCCCAGGGCGCGCGGGGCCGCTTCGACCACCACTTCCGCACCCTGGCCGGGCACCTGGTCTCCGCGGGGGTGCCCGACACGGTGATCGTGCTGGGCTGGGAGATGAACGGCACCACCTACACCCACCGCTGCGCTCCGGACCCGCAGGCGTGGAAGACGTACTGGAGGCGCATCGTCGCCGCCATGCGGTCGGTGGACGGGCAGAGGTTCCGTTTCGATTTCGCGCCCAGCCGGGGAAAGGACGCGATCGGCTGGACCGAGTGCTACCCGGGCGACGACGTGGTCGACATCATCGGGATGGACTCCTACGACCAGCCGCCCGGCGAGACGTTCGACGACCAAGTGAACCAGCCCTACGGACTGCGGCACCAGGTGGATTTCGCCGCGGCGCGCGGAAAACCGATCTCCTACCCCGAATGGGGACTGTTCCGCAGGGGCGACAACGCCGAGTACATGCGCCGCATGCTGGACTGGATCGACGAGCGGAAACCGCTCTACCACACCATCAGCGACTACTGTCCGCACGGGGTGTGGCGGTGCGAGGAGAATCCGGAGTCCTCCGCGGTCTTCCGGGCGAGGATGAAGTCCGGCGTCCGGCCCCCGGAGCGGAACCGGCCGGGGTTCTGCGTGGACCTGGGCGACTGGCTGGGCGGCTGGTTCGGCGACCGGCGGCTGTGCGTCACCTTCTCCTGGGTGGGGAGGTCCTAGCCGGCCGGGCTCCGGGAAGCCCGCCCCCGGGGTCCGGGCCGCGCTCACCGCTCCCCGGCCGGTGTGCCCGCCGGGCGGGGTACGGGGTGCGCGGCGGGTCACCGGGCGGACCGCCGGCCCGGTCTCCGCCGTTCCTCCGGCGTGCTGTTCCCGGCCGTGTCCTTGCCGGAGGCCGCGGAGACTGACGCCGCCGCTGCCGCCGCCGCCCTGGCCGCGGGCCTGGACGGCGGCGCGGGGACCCCGGAGTCGGCGGCGGGCACGCCCTGGGCC
>NZ_JBXUOY010000417.1:0-3090 GCF_057196705.1 Streptomyces sp. ATLC9
ACCCGGACGGGTCCGCCGCCTTCCCCGTGCCGGCCGGGCGGCGGTGCCGCACGGCCCCTTCCACTCACTTTCCACTCACTCCTCCGCCGCGCCCTCGGGCAGCCGCTCGCCCTCCTCGTCCAGGATCTCGCGGTCGCCGACCGGCTCGTCGAGCTCCACCTCCACGGTCATGTCCTTGGCGACCAGCACACAGGCCCTGCCCGGCTCGCGGGGCTCGCCGGTGATCCGCACCGTCACCCTCCCGTCGCTCTCCTGGGCGCTCGCGCGGTACTCGTCGCACACCCCGCCCCAGAAGTGCACCGTGAGCGTGCGGTCCCGCGCCCCGTACTCCTCGACGTAGGTGGCGGTGCCGACCCGCTCCTCGGGACGCGGACCCGGTGTGCCCGGCACGGACGTGGAGTCGTCGCCGTCCCCGGAGGAGGGCGGCGCCAGGAACTCCGGCTCCACCGCCGGGTGGACTACCGTGTGGGTCTCCCCGCCCGCCGGCGCCACCTCGAACAGCCAGGAGGGAACGAGTAGTTCGCGCCCCTGCGAGGAGTACGCCGACAGTCCGAAGGCCGCCCCCGTCACCTCCACCCGCTCGCGCTCCCCGGCCGGGCCGCAGGGTTCGGGGCCGCCCGCCCCGCCCGGCCGCCCCGGATCGCCGTCGGCGGGCGGGACGTCCCCCGGCCCCCCGGCGCCCGGCTTCGGCCCCGGGGCCTCCTTCTCCGGCGGCACGGAGCACTTCAGGCCCAGGTCCACCCGGCCGCCGCGCTCGTTGAGCGCGGCCAGGGTCTCACCGGCGTCCATGACCGGGTACTCGGAGCCCCCGTCCGCCTCCGTCAGTCCGACCGCCCGCCCGTTGCCGCTCGCCAGCGCTCCCCCGTGCCCGACGCCGATCTCGGTCGTCCAGCCGTGGACGGGCAGCCCGTCCTGCCGGGGCTCGACGCGGACGATGCGCAGCCCGCCCCGCTCCTGCCCGGCGTCCACCTCGGCGCCCTCCAGGCCGAGGGCCTCCACGACGGGCCGGGCCGCCCTCTTGGCCTCCTTCTCGGAGACGTCCCCGGCCCTCAGCGGCACCGCGCCGGTGAACGACCAGGCACCGGAGGCGGCGTCCACGGTGAGGTGCCCGTCCTCGCCGCCGGCCGTCCAGGGGCCGTCCTCGCGGCGTACCTCGCCGCGTACCTCCAGCGCCTTCGCCAGCTCGGTCACCTCCTCCTCGCCGACCTCCTCGGCGGGCCGGTAGGCCGGGGCCGAGGCGGGGCCGTCGGGCAGGGGACCGGACGCCTTGTAGACCGGGCCGCCGGGGGCCGGCTCGCCGGGCGCGATCCCGAGCTCCGGCGAGGCGGCGCGGGACTGCCCGTAGCCGTCCAGGACCAGCGGCGCGGGCCCGTCCCGGCCGTCCTGCGGGGCCGCGCCCGAGGCGCCGCCGTCCCCGGCGGTCGAGGCCCAGTACGCGCCGCCGCCTCCGGCCAGCAGGACGGCGAGGGCCACCGAGACGGTCGTCAGTCCGCGTCGCCGGGTTCGGGTGGGTTCCGGGGTGTGATCGGCGTTCACCGCATCGCTCCTTCGATTCCGTGCACCGTGCGTCCGCGTACCGCGCGTTCCCGGTGCCTGCCTCTCCAGCCGTGCGCCGGTGTGACGGGAACGGGCCGCGGACGGTTCCCCCGGCCCGGCCGCGGGGAACGCAAGGCCTTGGGGGAACACGAGGGCGCGAGGAAGTAGCGTGGTGTGTCCGCATCCCCGCCTCCCCTGGAGCAGTCCGCCGTGCGTATCGCTGTCACCGGCTCCATCGCCACCGACCATCTGATGACCTTCCCCGGCCGCTTCGCCGACCAGTTCGTCGGCGACCGGCTCCACACGGTCTCGCTGTCCTTCCTGGCCGACACCCTCAACATCCGGCGCGGCGGCGTCGGCGCGAACATCAGCTTCGGCATGGGCCAGCTCGGGGTGCGCCCGGTTCTCGTCGGAGCCGCGGGCGCCGACTTCGAGGAGTACCGCGCCTGGCTGGAGCGGCACGGCGTGGACACCGCCTCGGTGCGCATCTCCGAGATCCTGCACACCGCGCGCTTCGTGTGCACCACCGACACCGACCACAACCAGATCGGCACCTTCTACACCGGCGCCATGAGCGAGGCCCGGCTGATCGAGCTCAAGACGGTCGCCGACCGGGTCGGCGGACTGGACCTGGTCCACATCGGGGCGGACGACCCCGAGGCGATGATGCGCCACACCGAGGAGTGCCGCACACGCTCCATCCCCTTCGCCGCCGACTACTCCCAGCAGCTCGCCCGGATGGAGGGGGAGGAGATCCGCGGACTCACCGAGGGCGCGGCCTACCTGTTCACCAACGAGTACGAGGCCGGGCTGGTGGAGTCCAAGACCGGCTGGAGCGCGCAGGACATCCTCGACCGGGTCGGGGTCCGCGTCACCACGCTGGGCGCCAAGGGGGTCCGCATCGAGCGGGCGGGCCGGGAGACCCTCACCGTCCCCTGCCCCGAGGAGGAGTCCAAGGTCGATCCGACGGGGGTCGGCGACGCCTTCCGCGCCGGTTTCCTGTCGGCTCTCGCCTGGGACCTCGGGCTGGAGCGTGCCGCACAGCTCGGCTGCATGCTGGCCACCCTCGTGATCGAGACCCTGGGCACCCAGGAGTACGAGCTGAGGCGCTCCCACTTCCTGGAGCGCTTCACCAAGACCTACGGCGAGGACGCCGCGGCCGAGGTGCGGACCCGCCTGTCCTGAACCCGCACCCCGGTACGGGACCGCCCCCGGCGGGAGCCGGGGGCGGGGAAGGGAGTCAGACGGTGCGGCGCACCCGGTAGGCGTGGCCCCGCGCGCCCAGGTACTCGTGACCGCGCATCTCGCACCAGGCCGGGACGTCCAGCCGGGCCGCCTCGTCGTCGGCGAGCAGCAGGACCGTGCCGCCCACCGGCACCCGGCCGATCACCTTCGCTAGCTCGATCACCGGGATCGGGCACCGCTTGCCCCGGGAGTCGACGGTGAGCGCCGCCTCCCGGCCGTCCTCCGCGGCACCCGGTCCGCCGTCCCCCCCGGCGCCCCCCGCCGCCGCCGGGGCCGCGGGGTGTCGGTCGGGGGGGGGGGGGGTCTGGG
>NZ_JBXUOY010000418.1:0-3075 GCF_057196705.1 Streptomyces sp. ATLC9
GCGCGGCGCGCCCCCCCCCCGCCCCCCCGCCCGCGCCCCCCCCCCCCCCCCCCCCCACCGCGGCCGGCGGACACCGGAAGCGCTCGCGGGGCGGCCCGCCGCGAGGGAGGGCGGACGGCCGCGAGGGAGGGTGGACGGCGGTGAACGTCCGGTGGAACGGTCGTGTGCGTTGCCGCGTCGTCCTCGGGTGTGGTGGATCGGGTGTCGAACTTGCCGTAGTGTCCCGCTCGTTACCCCTCGCGGGGAGGCGGTGCGGCCGGAGCACGGACACGCGGCGGGCGCCGGGCGAACCGGACAGGCACAGGACGTACACAACCGTACAGAGCGTCCGAGAGGGGCACCGCACACGGAAGGTGCGGCGAGGCAGCGCGGGACAACAGCGTGGAGGGTCTGGCAGATGGCGGCTCGGCGGCTCGTGGGCAGGGTCCGAAGGGGCGTTACCAGCACCGCGGTGGCGGCGGCGGCGATGGCCGCGCTCACCGCCTCACAGGGGCCCGGCCTGGAACTGGTGCAGCCCGGTGGCAGGGAGGCGGCCGGTTCCCCGGAGAACCCCGACCTCCCCGCGGACGGCGACTCCCCCTACCACACCGATCTTCCGCCACTGGTCAAGCCGGACAAGCCCGGTTCCTCCAGCGACCTGCCGGACGTCACCGGCCCCGCCGAGTCCGGCATACCCGCCACCGTTCTGGCCGCCTACAAGCGGGCGGAGCGGAGCCTGGGGGAGGAGCGGCCCGGCTGCAATCTTCCCTGGCAACTCCTGGCCGCGATAGGCAAAGTGGAGTCCGGGCAGGCACGTGGCGGAGCCGTGGACGCCCAGGGCACCACCCACAAGCCGATTCTGGGGCCGGCGCTCAACGGTGTGGGCTTCGCGCACATCTCGGACACCGACGGTGGCGCGTACGACGGCGACACCCGTTACGACCGGGCCGTCGGGCCGATGCAGTTCATCCCGTCCACCTGGGCCGGCTGGGGCGCGGACGGCAACGGAGACGGCCGCAAGGACCCGAACAACATCTACGACGCGGCCCTCGCCGCCGGGCGCTATCTGTGTGCGGGCGGCAGGGATCTGTCGGACCCGGCCGACCTGGAACGAGCCGTCCTCAGCTACAACCGGTCGCGGGAGTACCTGCGGACGGTGCTGTCCTGGCTGGACTTCTACCGCAAGGGCGTCCACCAGGTTCCCGACGGCGAGGGGGAGCTGCCCGACAGCCCCGGCGCGGGCAACGAGTCGCGGCCGGTCGGCGAGCCTGCGGGTGACTCCAACGGATATCCGGGCGACAAGGGCGGCGACGGCGGCGGTGAGAAGGGCGAGGACGAGAAGCCCTCGCCGAAGCCGCCCGTCTCCGAGGAAGGTACGGTCACCCCTCTCCCGCCCGGGGACTCCGAGGAGCCGGGCGACCCGGAGGAACCGGAGGAGCCGGGGGAGCCGGGCGACCCGGAGGAGCCGGGGGAGCCGGGCGACCCGGAGGAGCCGGAGGAGCCGGGCGACCCGGAGGAGCCGGGCGACCCGGAGGAACCGGAGGAGCCGGGCGACCCGGAGGAACCCGAGGACCCGGAGGACCCGGAGGACCCGGAGGAGCCGGGTGACCCGGAGGAACCCGAGGAGCCGGAGTGCCCGGTGGACCCGGAGGAGCCCGGCGAGAGCACCGAGGAGCCCGCGGGCTCACCTTCCCAGGCCCCGACCGGGGAGCCGGGCGAGGACCCCGAGGACCCCGAGGACCCCGAGGACTCGGAGGAGCCCGAGGACCCCGAGGAGCCCGGAGAGGACGAGGAGAACCCCTGCGGGGACGAGGACCCCGAGGGTTCGGAGGACCCGGACGAGCCGGGGGAGGGCGAGGACGGCAGCGGACAGCAGGACGAGGACCGGCAGGCTCCCGCTCCGACCGCCGACGCCACCGTCCAGGCCCGCCAGGAGGACTGAACCGGCGGCCGCGGCACCGCGGCCGCCGCTCAGCGCCCCTGCCCGGAGGCCCTCCGTGCCGCGGCGGTCGTACGCCCGGTCGGTTCCGCGGTCGCCGGATCCTCCGGCCAGGGGTGCCTGGGGTAGCGGCCGCGCAGCTCGGCCCGCACCGACCGGTAGCCGTCGCGCCAGAACGACGCCAGGTCCGCGGTCACGGCCGCCGGCCGTCCCGCGGGCGACAGCAGATGCACCAGCAGCGGCACCCGGCCGTCCGCCAGCCGGGGCGCCTCCTGCCAGCCGAACAGCTCCTGGAGTTTGACCGCGAGCACCGGCCGCTCACCGCCGTAGTCCACACGTATCCGCGAGCCCGAGGGCACCTCGATCCGTTCCGGCGCCAGTTCGTCCAGCCGGGCCGCGTCCCCGGAGGCCCAGGGCAGCAGCGCGTTCAGCAGCCGCCCGGCGTCCGCGCGCTCCAGATCGGCCCGTTGCCGCGCCGGGCCCAGCACCCCGCCCAGCCACTCGTCCGCCCGGTCCAGCAGCGCCTCGTCCGACACGTCCGGCCACGGGTCGCCCAGTTCCCGGTGGAGGAACGCCAGCCGCTGCCGCAGTGACCCGGCCTCCCCGGTCCAGCGCAGCAGCCCCAGGCCCTCGCGCCGCAACCCCTCCAGCAGAGCCGCCCGCACCGGCGTGGGGCCGGGGTCGCGCAGAGGGCGGGAGGACAGTTCGATCGAGCCCAGCCGCTCCACACGCCGGGCGACCACATCGCGCCGCCCGGCGGACCAGCCGACCTCCTCGGCCTCCGAGCGCAGCGCCCCGGCAGCCTCCCGCGCCGTGCCCTCGTCGACCGCCGCGGCCAGCCGTATCCGCGCGGAGGCGGTTCCCACGGGCCGGTCCGCGACGGCGACCGCCAGCCAGGAGGCGTCGCGCAGCGCTGAACCGGGGGCGAGCTCGGCGCGGGTGCCGGAGGCCATCAGGTACGCCCGTTCGCCGCGTGAGCGCGCCACCCGTTCGGGGAAGGCCAGCGCCACCACCAGCCCGGCGGCCGTGTCGTCGGCCGCCTCGGGGGAGCCCGCTCCTCCCCGCCCGCCGGGCAGGGAGTCCTCCAGCCGGCGTGCCTCCCGGCGCCAGCGGGCGGCGTACGCGTCCCGGCCCCGGCGCGCGGCGCGCCACACCGC
>NZ_JBXUOY010000419.1:0-3068 GCF_057196705.1 Streptomyces sp. ATLC9
TGGTGTAAGACCTCAACGGAGTACTCCGGGCGGGCAGTCGGTGATGAAGCAGAAAACCCCACGGCGCGAGCCGTAGGAATCCCCCTCCTTCAGGAGGGGGAGGAAGTCAAGGTGTCGCCTTTCGGGTGCTGACGGGGACGGTGGCGGGGACGGAAGCGGGGGCGGCGGGGACGACGAGCGGGCCGCCCGTCACCGGGTCGGGCACCACCACGGCCTCCAGGCCGAAGACCTCGCGGACCAGACCGGCGGTGACGGCCCGGCCCGGCGGGCCCTGCGCGACGATCCGGCCCCCGCGCATCGCGACGAGGTGGTCGGCGTAGCGGGCGGCCTGGTTGAGGTCGTGCAGGACCATCACGACCGTGCGGCCCCGCTCCCGGTTGAGCCGCCGCACCAGGTCGAGGACCTCCACCTGGTGGGCGATGTCGAGGTACGTGGTCGGCTCGTCGAGCAGCAGCAGCTCGGTCTCCTGGGCGAGCGCCATGGCGATCCACACGCGCTGCCGCTGTCCGCCCGACAGCTCGTCCACGGCCCGGTCGGCCAGGTCGGTGACGCCGGTGCTGTCCATGGCGTCGGTGACGGCCCGCTCGTCGGCCTCCGACCACTGCTGCCACCAGCGCTGATGGGGCTGGCGGCCCCGGGCGACGAGGTCGCCGACGGTGATCGCCTCGGGGGCGACCGGCGCCTGGGGGAGCAGCCCGAGGGAGCGGGCGACCGCGCGGGTGGGTACGCGGTCCAGCTCCCGGCCGTCCAGCAGCACCGCGCCGCGCCGGGGCCGCAGCAGCCGGCCCAGCGCCCGCAGCAGGGTGGACTTGCCGCAGGCGTTGGGGCCGACGACGACGGTGACGCGGCCGTCGGGCACGTCGAGGTCGAGGCCGTCGACGACCGTGCGGCTCTCGTAGGCGAGGGTCAGGCCGCGGGCGATCAGCCGGCTCGCGGACGCGTCCGGCGCGTCCGCTGCCCGCGGCCCGTCGGCCTCGGTGTCCTCGGTGGGCGAGGTGGTGTCCGTCATGGTCTTCCTCCGGTACGGCCGCGGGCGATCAGCCAGACGAGGTAGGGCGCCCCGATCGCCGCCGTCAGCACTCCGACCGGCAGCTCCACCGGCGCCAGGATCCTGCGGGCCAGCAGGTCGCCGAGGATGACGGTGAAGGCGCCCAGCAGGGCCGTGGCGAGCAGCGGGATCTGCGCGGTGCGTGTCAGCCGGCGGGCGATCTGCGGGGAGAGCAGCGCCACGAAGTCCACCGGCCCGGCCGCTCCGGTGGCCACCGAGGCCAGGACGACCCCGGTGGCCGCCAGCCCCAGCCGGACGCGGCCCAGCCTCACCCCCAGGGCGGTGGCGGTGTCGTCGTCCAGCGCCGCCTGCCGCTGGGCGCGGGCGCACCACAGCACGGCGGGCAGCACGGCCAGCAGCGCCCAGCCCAGGGGCGCGGCCTGCTCCCAGCCGCGCCCGTTGAGCGAGCCGGTCAGCCACACCTGGGCCTGCTGGGCGGTGAGGAAGTCGCCCTTGGTCATGAACAGCTGGGTGAGCGAGCGCAGCGCGACGGAGAAACCCAGGCCGATCAGGACGAAGCGGGACGCGCTCAGGCCGCGCCGCCAGGCGAAGACGTAGACCAGCGCGGCGGCGAGCATCCCGCCCGCCACCGAGAGGTGGGGCAGCAGGGCGTACGAGGTCAGGCCGAAGGTCATCGCGGCGACGGTCACGGCGGCGGCGCCGTGGGTGACACCGATGATCTCCGGGCTCGCCAGGGGGTTGCGGGCGACGGTCTGGATCAGCCCGCCCGCCACCCCGAGCGCGGCGCCCACCATCAGCCCGAGGACCACGCGCGGCAGCCGCAGCGTACCCACGACCAGTTCCTCGGGGGAGGGCAGTCCCAGCAGCACCCGCACCACCTCGGTGGGCGCGGTGGCGGTCTCGCCGAGGCAGAGCGACGCGACGGCGGCCGCGGCCAGCGCGGCGGCGAGGACGGCCGTGACCGCCGCCGACCGGCGGTGGAGCAGGAACGAGGCGCGCCCGCGGCGCACCAGGCCGTGGCCGGGAGGCCTGACGGGCGCCCCGCGGCCCGGTGCCTCACGGGGCGTCTCGCGCGCGGTGCCGGGCGCGGTCACGGTCCCACCGCCTTCCCGGCCCGGCCGCGCACCAGCGCCACCAGGAACGGCACGCCGATCAGCGCCGTCATCACGCCCGCGGGCACCTCGCCCGGCGGCACCACGACCCGCCCGACCACGTCCGACACCAGCAGCACCACCGGGCCCAGCAGCGCGGCCGCGGGCAGCAGCCGGCGGTGGTCGGAGCCGACGAGGGCGCGGGCCAGGTGCGGGACGGCCAGGCCGACGAAGGCGATGGGCCCGGCCGCGGCGACCCCGGCGCCGGTCAGGACGGTGGCCCCGAGACCGCCGGTGATCCGTACGGCGGTGGTGTTCCGCCCCAGGCCCCTGGCCATGTCCTCGCCCAGCGCCAGGGCGTCCAGGCCGCGTGCGACGGCCATCACCAGCAGCGCGCCCGCCGCCAGGAACGGCAGCACCTGCCCGATCACCTCCGTGCCGCGCCCGGCGACCGAGCCGACCTGCCAGAAGCGGAACTCGTCCAGGGCCGCGGCCCGTGTCGTCAGCACCCCCGCCACCACCGAGTACAGCAGCGCGTTGACGGCGGCCCCGGCCAGTGCCAGGCGTACCGGTGTGGCCCCCTCGCGGCCCCGGGCGGCGATCGCGTAGACGGCCGTCCCGGCCGCGCCCGCGCCCGCGAAGGCGAACCAGACGTATCCGGAGAGGGTGTGCACCCCGGCGAAGGCGATGGCCAGGACGACGCCCAGTGCCGCGCCCTGGCTGACGCCGAGGATGCCGGGTTCGGCGATCGGGTTGCGGGTCAGCCCCTGCATCACGCAGCCGGCCAGCCCGAGCGCGGCGCCGACCAGCACCGCCAGCAGGGTGCGCGGGACGCGCATGGTCCGCACCACCTGGGCGGCGGGGCCGTCGCCGCCGTGCACCAGCGCCTCGTACACCTCGCCCGGCGCGACGGCGCGGCTGCCGACGGCCAGGCTCAGCAGCACGGCCAGGGCGAGGGCGGCCGAGAC
>NZ_JBXUOY010000420.1:0-3064 GCF_057196705.1 Streptomyces sp. ATLC9
GCCCCTTCGGAGGGGCCGCGCGGCGCCGGAACGGTGCGGGCCCCGGCCCGCCGTCGCGGCGCTCCGGGGCCCGGGGATCACCCGACCCCGGCGTTGAGGAAGATCCCGCCGTCGACCACGAGGGTCTGGCCGGTGATCCAGCCGGAGTCGCCGGAGGTGAGGAAGGCCGCCGCTCCCCCGACGTCCTCGGGGGTGCCCAGCCGCCCCATCGGGTAGCGCCCGGCCACCTCCTCCTCGCGCCCCTCGTAGAGCGCGGCGGCGAACTTCGTCTTCACCACGGCCGGGGCGATGGCGTTGACCCGCACGCCCGGCGACAGCTCGTGGGCGAGCTGGAGGGTGAGGTTGACCATCGCGGCCTTGCTGATGCCGTAGGCGCCGATGAAGGGCGAGGCCGACAGCCCGGCTACGGAGGCGATGTTGACGATGGTGCCGCCGTGCTCCTTCTGCCAGGCCGCCCAGGTGCGCTGGGCGAACCCGAGCGCGGAGAGGACATTGGTGTCGAAGACCTTGCGGGCGACGTTCAGGTCCAGTTCCGCGATGGGCCCGAAGACCGGGTTGGTGCCCGCGTTGTTGACCAGGTGGTCGACGCGGCCGAACGCCTCCATGGTGCGTTCGACGGCCTCCGCCTGGTGGGCCTCGTCATGGGCCTTCCCGGCGACGCCGATGGCCCGGTCCGCGCCGAGCCGCTCCACGGCCTCCGCGAGGGCGTCCTCGTTGCGGCCTGTGATGCACACCCGGTCGCCGCGGGCCACGAGCGCCTCGGCGATGCCGTAGCCGATGCCCCGGCTCGCTCCGGTGATCAGGGCGGCCCTGCCGCTGTCCTGCACTGCCATGAGCTGTTCTTTCCGTTCCGTCGTTTTCACGGTGCGGCCGTCGGCGGCCGTCAGTTGAGGGGACCGCCGGCCACGTACATCACCTGGCCGGAGACGAAACCGGACTCCTCGCCGGTGAAGAACGCGATGGCGTTCGCGATGTCCTCGGGCCTGCCCACGCGCTGGACGGGGATCTGGGAGGCGGCGGCCTTCTGGAAGTCCTCGAAGTCCATGCCGACGCGGGCGGCGGTGGCCGCGGTCATCTCGGTGACGATGAAGCCGGGGGCCACGGCGTTGGCGGTGATGCCGAACTTGCCCAGCTCCTTGGCGAGGGTCTTGGTGAAGCCCTGCAGACCGGCCTTGGCGGCGGCGTAGTTGGCCTGGCCCCGGTTGCCCAGCGCGGAGCTGGAGGAGAGGTTGACGATCCGGCCGAACCCGGCGTCGACCATGTGCTTCTGGCAGGCCCGGGACATCAGGAAGGCACCGCGCAGGTGCACGTTCATGACGGTGTCCCAGTCGGAGTCGCTCATCTTGAACAGCAGGTTGTCGCGGAGCACCCCGGCGTTGTTGACCAGGACGGTCGGCGCGCCCAGCTCATCGGCGACCCGCGCGACGGCGGCCTCCACCTGCCCGGTGTCCGACACGTCGCAGCCGACCGCCAGCGCCCGGCCGCCCGCCGCGGTGATCTTCTCCACGACGTCCGCGCAGGCCGACTCGGCCAGGTCGAGCACGGCGACGGCCCGGCCCTCGGCGGCGAGCCGGACGGCGGTGGCGGCGCCGATCCCCCTGGCTCCGCCCGTGACGATCGCGACACGCTGCTCGGTGGTGGGCATGCTGGTTCTCCTCGCACTCGAATGGGTGAGCAACCGCTTAGTACCTTCGGCAGACGTGACGCTAGAAGCACGGACACGCTGTGTCAACGGCCACCGGCGCGGTGAGGCCCACCCCACGTCCGGGCCGCCGCCTCCCCGGTGCACCGAGCCCGCCGAGGGGCCTGCCGGTGCGCCCTCTCAGCGCACCAGCACCTCCAGCAGCCGTTCGGCCTCCGCCTCGGGGTCGGCGGTCAGCCCGGTGTGCACCGGCCCCGGCTGGAGGACGGTGGAGCGGGGTGCGGCCAGCCACCGGAAGCGCCGTCCGGCGTCGTCGGCGGCCGCCTGTCCGGCCTCCGCCCCGCCCCGGCACAGGCACTCCACCGCGTGCAGGGCCGCCCGCACCCCCTCGACGTCGGCGTGCGGATCGAGCACCCGCAGCCGTCCGACGTCCAGATGGGTGCGGGCCGTGACGAAGGACCGGGCGCGGCAGTAGACGACGACCCCGGCGTTGATCATCTCGCCGCGCTCCACGCGGGGGACGACGCGCAGCACGGCGTACTCGAAGACGTCACGCCCGCCGAACCGCCCGCTCACCGCGCCCCTCCGTCCTTGTTCAGCCCGCTGACGGCGTCCGCCCAGTCCTTCAGCCAGCCGGGCGCCCTGGAGGGCCCGTCCTGGCTCGGGGCGCCGACGGTGATCCGCTCGTGGACCGTACCGGCCCGGGTGGCCAGCACCTCGGTGTAGGCGCGGCGCAGCGCGTCCGGCGTGTCGAAGCCGGGCTCTCCGGCCAGCCACTCGTCGGGGATGTCGGCCGCGCACTCGGCCAGCAGCTCCCCGGTCACCCGAGGCGCCAGCTCGGCGGCGGCCGAGGCGACGTCCGGGCCCATGGGCGCCAGGGCGTGGTCGGAGGCGTCGTACGGCTTGTCGGCCGCCTTGGCCGCGGTGGCCCAGTTGTGGTGCCAGATCAGGCTGGCGCCGTGGTCGATGAGCCACAGGTCGCCGTGCCAGACCAGCATGTTGGGGTTGCGCCAGGAGCGGTCGACGTTGCCGGTCAGGGCGTCGAACCACACCACGCGCCCCGCCTCCCGCGCGTCCACCCGGTAGGCGAGCGGGTCGAAGCCCATCGAGCCGGGCAGGAAGTCCATGCCCAGGTTCAGCCCGCCGCTGGCCTTGAGCAGCTCCTGCACCTCCTGGTCGGGCTCGCCCAGACCGATCACCGGATCCAGCTGTACGCGCACCAGATCGGGCACGCGCAGGCCGAGCCGCTGGGCGAGCCGCCCGCACAGCACTTCGGCCACCAGGGTCTTGCGGCCCTGCCCGGCTCCGGTGAACTTCACGACATAGGTGCCCAGGTCGTCGGCCTCGACGATGCCGGGCAGCGATCCGCCCTCGCGCAGGGGCGTCACATAGCGCGTGGCGGTGACTTCGGGAAGCATTTTC
>NZ_JBXUOY010000421.1:0-3008 GCF_057196705.1 Streptomyces sp. ATLC9
CCGCGGCCCCCTTCCCCACCGAACCCGCCGCCGCGGCGCTGCGCCGGCTGCTGCCGGAGCACGCCGCGCAGTTCCGGCTGACCGCGCTGGACGCGCCGGGCGGCGCCGAACGGTTCCGGGTCGCGGGCGCGGCCGGGCGGGTGGAGGTGTCCGGCACCAGCCCGGCCGTCCTGCTCACCGGGGTCCACTGGTACCTCAAGGAGGTCTGCTCCGCGCACATCTCCTGGGCCGGGCGCAACCTCGACCTGCCCGCCACCCTGCCCGCGCCCGAGCGCCCCCTGGAGCGCTCCACCGCACTGCCCAACCGCTTCGCGCTCAACGACACCAACGACGGCTACACCCACCCGTACGCCGACTGGCCCTACTGGGAGCGGCTGATCGACGTGCTCGCCCTGCACGGTTGCAACCAGGTGATGGTCATCGCCGGGCAGGAGGCCGTCTACCACCGGCTGCTGAAGGACTTCGGCTATTCCGACGCCGAGGCCCGCCGCTGGCTGCCCGCCCCCTCCCATCAGCCCTGGTGGCACCTGCAGAACCTCAGCGGGTACGGCGGCCCGCCGAGCCCGGAGCTGATCGGGCGGCGCGTGGAGCTGGGCCGCCGCATCACCGCCCGGCTGCGGGAGCTGGGCATGCACCCGGTGCTGCCCGGCTACTACGGCTCGGTGCCCGGGGACTTCGCCGGGCGCGTGGCCGGCGCCCGCACCGTCGCGCAGGGCACCTGGCACGGCTTCGCCCGGCCCCACTGGCTCGACCCGCGCACCTCCGTCTTCGCCGAGGTCGCCGCCTCCTTCTACCGGCACCAGCGGGAGCTGTTCGGCGGCGCGTCGCACTTCAAGATGGACCTGCTCCACGAGGGCGGCGACGCCGGGGACGTGCCGGTGGCCGACGCCGCGCGCGGGGTGGAGAAGGCGCTGCGCAGAGCCCATCCGGAGGCGGTGTGGGTGATCCTGGGGTGGCAGGACAACCCGCGGCGCGAGCTGGTGGACGCCGTGGACAGGAGCCGGATGCTCATCGTCGACGGCGTCTCCGAGCGCACCGAGACCGTCCACGACCGCGAGGCCGACTGGAACGGGACCCCCTACTGCTTCGGCGCGATCCCCAACTTCGGCGGGCGCACCACGCTGGGGGCGAAGACCCAGGTGTGGAACGAGCGCTTCCACACCTGGCGCGACAAGCCCGGCAGCGCCCTGGCGGGCACCGCGTACCTGCCGGAGGCCGCCGACCGCGACCCGGCCGCCTTCGACTTCTTCTCCGAACTGGCCTGGCGCGACGCCCCGGTGGACCTGCCCGGCTGGTTCGCCCGGTACGCCGGGTACCGCTACGGCGGCGCCGACCCGCGGGCACGGGACGCCTGGCGCGCGCTGCAGGACACCGCCTACCGGCACCGCGCCAGGCTCTACGGCTTCGCCCACGACAGCCTCTTCGCCGCCCGCCCCGACCTCGCCGCCACCCGGGCCGGGCAGTACGGCCCCACCGAGCTGACCTACGACCCGGCGCGCTTCGACGCCGCCCTGGACGGGCTGCTGGAGGCGGCCCCCGCCCTGCGCGCCGGCGACGCCTACCGCCACGACCTGGTGGACGTCGCCCGGCAGGCCCTGGCCAACCGCAGCCGGGTGCTGCTGCCCCAGCTGCGCACCGCCTACGAGGACGGCGACCTGGGGGCCTTCCGGGAACTGTCGGCGCTGTGGCTGCGGCTGATGACACTCACCGACGAACTGGCTGCGACCCACCGGCTGTTCCTGCTGGGCCCGTGGACGGACGCCGCCCGCCGCACGGCCGCCTCCCCGCAGGAGTCGGCGGAGCTGGAGCGCACCGCCAGGGCCTTGCTGACGGTGTGGGGGGAGCGGGCCACCGCCGACGCCGGAAAGCTGCACGACTACGCCAACCGCGACTGGCACGGGCTGACGGGCGACTTCCACCTGCCGCGCTGGCGGCTGCTGCTGGACGAGCTGGACGCCGCGCTGGCCTCGGGCCGGAAGCCCGCGCCGATCGACTGGTACGCGGTCGAGGAGCCCTGGACGCGGGAGCGCCGGGAGTACCCGCTGCGGCCCTCGGGCGATCCGTACGCCACCGCGCTGCGCGTGCGCGACAGCCTCGCCCGCGCGCCCTACCAGGGGCGGCTGGAGGCCGCGCTGGAGCCGGGGACACTGGAGCCGGGCGGGCGGGGACTGCTGACCGCCTCCCTGGCCAACACCAACGGGCTGCGGGCCACGGGTCCGGTCGAGTTCGCCCTGTCCACCGGCTCCACCGGTCTGCGGGCGGTGCCGCTGGACCCCACCACCGCGGACCGTGTGCCGCCCGGCGGCCGGACCCGGGTCCGCTGGCGGGTGACCGCCCCCGGCCGGCCGCTGACCGCGCCGCTGCGGGAGCTGTCGTACGGCCTGACGGCACGGTACGGGCCCGAGGGCGGGCGCCGGGTGCGCGCGGAGCTGGGCGGCTCGCTGTTCCTGGCCGGGCCGCTGCCGGCGGAACTGCGCACGGTCTCCACCAACGGGGCGGTCTTCGGCCGGCTCGGCGAGCGGTACGCCGTGCGCGGCGGGGGCGCGGACCTGTGGAAGGGCACCGCGGAGTTCGGCGCGGTGTACCGGCCGGGCGGGCTCGCCGAGCGGGGCTCGGTGACGCTGCGGGTCGACTCCCAGGCGGAGACCGGGCCGTGGGCGAGGGCGGGGATCCTCGTCCGCAACGATCTGTCGCGGGCCAGCTCGCCGGGCTTCGTCAGCCTGTCGGTGACCCCGGCCAACGGGGTGGTGCTGTCGTACGACTCGGACGGCGACGGCACGCTGGACTCCTACCGCCGGATCACCGGGGTGAAGGCCCCGGTGCTGCTGCGGCTGCGCCGCGCGGGCGCCGAGTACACCGGTGAGCTGTCCGACGACGGCGGCGCGAGCTGGCGGACGGTGGCGGCGGTGCGGGTGCCGGGCGCGGCCGGACGGCAGGACGCCGGGCCGGGCATGTCGGCGGCGGGCGGCACGGCCGGCACGGTGGAGTTCTCCGGGTGGCGCACGGCC
>NZ_JBXUOY010000422.1:0-2965 GCF_057196705.1 Streptomyces sp. ATLC9
CCTCGTAGATTTGTATACGCCACAGGGCCCGGCCAGTTGCCGGGGCACGCCGCCCGCCGCCGGACCTGCCGGCCCCCCCTCCGCCCCCCGGTAGCCGGGCGGCAGCCCGGGGAGACCGCCGTC
This sequence comes from Streptomyces sp. ATLC9, assembly GCF_057196705.1. NCBI lineage: Bacteria > Bacillati > Actinomycetota > Actinomycetes > Kitasatosporales > Streptomycetaceae > Streptomyces > Streptomyces sp. ATLC9. Next base: position 124 of record NZ_JBXUOY010000422.1, read on the forward strand.
CTCGCCCCGCCGGTCCCCGGGCGCGTCCCGCGCGGGGCCGTCCACATGGCCGCGCGGCAGCACGCCCGGGGGCGCCGGCAGCGGGTCGTACCCGCACAGCGCCTCCTCGGCCGCGCCGGCGGCCAGTCCGGTGAGCATGGCTCGGCCGTCGTCGCAGACCAGGACGGTGTGGGAGGTGATGTTGCGGTGGACCCAGCCGTGCGCGTGGACCGCGCGCACGGCGGTGAGCAGGTCGGCGGCCAGCTCCGCCGCCCGGTGGGGGCTCAGCGGGCGCTCGGCGAGCAGGGCGGACAGCGGCCGGGCCGCGACCAGTTCGCTGACGATCCACAGCCCGTCGCCCTCGACGAAGACATCGAAGACCTGGTCGAGCCGGGGGTGGTCGGGTATCCGGGAGGCGGCCAGCGCGGCCTCCACCGCGCGCCGCACGGCGGGGTCGGCCGGGCGCCGCGTGGCACGGCCGGTGCGGTCGTGCCCGTGGCCGTCCCAGCCGACGAACTCGGCCTCGACGACCTCCGGCAGCGGCACCTGACGGACCAGCACCTCCTGCCCGCTGGCCGTGTCGTACGCGCGGGACTCCACCGGCTCGTACTCGTCCGACGGCGGACGCGGCAAGCGGTACCGCTCGGCCAGCAGCCGGCCCGAGTACTCGTCCACGGCGCCCTCCCCACACGGACTGGTGCCCTACGGCCCGTCAGGATCCTTTCCCAGCAGCCGGATCGCCGACGCACAGGGCCTGCCTGCTATCACGATACGTGCCCGGGCGGCCCCGCGTCGCCCGTCGGCCGGTTGTCTCCGTCTCAGTCCCGGGGGCGGAACGTCCGGAACGCGGTCTCCCGTACCGTGCGGCACTCCTCGCCGTCCCACTCCCCCGTCCCACAGGTGATCATGATGGCGTAGCCGTGGGTGTCGTCGACCCGGAAGCCGCGATTGAGGACGCGCACCCGCTTGCCCTTCTCCACGCGCTCGAACGTCCAGTCCGCGACGGTCGGGTAGTCCCGCCACTTCACGGGCTCGATGTCCACCAGGGAGTAGCCGGTGCTGCTGCCGCGCACCGCGGGCTCCAGGGAGCGCCAGGCACCCGCCGCGCTGTCCCCGGGACTGCCGTTGAAGTCGACCTGGACCTTGGGGTAGCCGCCGCCGGGCGGGGCGTACTTGCCGCCGGAGTTCTGTCCCGCTATCCCGGCGCGCACATAGCCCTCGGGCATGGCCATCGAGAAGTTGAAGCGGTCGTCGGTGACCGTCTCGTAGCCCTCGGGCACCCCCTCGCCGCCCTGTCCGCCCTTGCCCCCGTCCTCGCCGCCGGACCCGCCGTCCTCCTTCTCCTCCCGGCCCTCCCCGCCGGACGGCTCCGCGGAGGAGCCGGTGGGGGACTCGTCCGGCCCGCCGTCGGCACCCGCACCGTCCTCGCCGTCCCGTTCCCCCCCGCTGCCGTCCTGTCCGGCGGTCGGGGCCGCGGAACGCCCGGACCCGGCCCGCTCGCCGGCTCCCTCGTCGTCGCCGGCGAACGCGAGGGCCAGGGCGGTGCCGAGCAGGGCCAGTACCACCACGGCGATCACCGCGAGCCCGGCAGGCTGCCGCGCCACACGGGCCGCGCGGGCCGCACCGGACGGAACGGCGGTGGCCGCCGCGGCGCCGCCGGACGCCCCGGGGCCACCCGCGGTCCCCTTCCCGCCGGTCTTCCCCCCGGCCTCTCCCGCCTTCCCCTCCGCGCCGCGCCCGGCCGCCGCGGCGCCGGCCGCCGGGAGCACGGTCGTACGCGTGCCCTGCGACTCCTTCTTCTTCTCGCCCCCAGCGCGCGGACCGCGGGCCGCGCGCTCCAGCAGCGCCCGCGCGCCCGGCTCGTCCAGCCGCTTGTCCGCGTCCTTGTCCAGCAGTCCGTGGATGACCGGCTCCAGGGCCCCGGCGCGCTTGGGGGGCTCCAGCGGCTCGGTCATCACAGCTGTCAGGGTGGCGATCGCCGACCCCTTGTCGTACGGCGGGCGGCCCTCCACCGCCGCGTACAGCAGCCCGCCCAGCGACCACAGGTCGGAGGGCGGGCCGGGGCGCTGACCGCGCGCCCGCTCCGGAGCTATGTAGGAGGGCGCGCCGACCAGCATGCCGGTGGAGGTGAGGGAGGGGTCGCCCTCGATCTGGGCGATGCCGAAGTCGGTGAGGACGACCCGGCCGTCCTCGTCGGCGATCAGGACGTTGGAGGGCTTCACGTCGCGGTGCAGGATGCCCTCGCGGTGCGCGGCGCGCAGCACGTCGAGGATCGCCAGACCCACCTCGGCCGCCCGCCGCGGCTCCAGCGGGCCGTCCTCGCGCAGCACGTCGGCCAGGGAGCGGCCGTCGACCAGTTCCATGACGATCCAGGGGCGGTCGTCCTCGTCGACCACGTCGTAGACGGTGACGGCGCTGCTGCTGCGGATGCGCGCGATGGCCTTGGCCTCGCGCAGCGTACGGGTGATCAGCCGGCGCTTCTCCTCCTCGTCGATGCTGGAGGGGAAGCGCAGTTCCTTCACCGCGACGGTACGGCTCAGGACCTCGTCCTCGGCCCGCCACACGGTGCCCATTCCGCCGCGGCCCAGGACGTCGCCCAGCCGGTAGCGTCCGCCCAGGAGCCGTCCGGCCTTCTTGCCGCGGCCGTCCACGTCGCTCATGCGTCCCCTCACACTCAGCCCGCCCCAGCAGTGGCCCCATTCTCCCCCACGGGGCGGACCGCGGCGCACTCGGCCGGGTACACGCAACCGGAACGGCGGTGCGCGGGAGCGGGGGTGACGCCCCGGCACTCGCGGCGCGCCCGGAGCGCCCGCGCGCCGGACGCCGATGACAGGCCGTCACCGGGCAGGCCGCCGCGGCGGCC
>NZ_JBXUOY010000423.1:0-2924 GCF_057196705.1 Streptomyces sp. ATLC9
GACGGCGGCAGTCCGGCCTGGGCCGCGGCCGCGGCGGCACGCAGGGGCAGTACGGGGTCGCGCTCGGGGCGCGCGGTCCGGGCGAGCACCACCTCGCCGTCCTGCACGACGACGCCCTCGGCCAGCGGGGTGCGCGCGGCGGACCGCCTGGCGCGCCGCAGGCCCGGACGGCGGGCGCGCAGCACCCGGTCGACCTCGCGCCAGGTGACGTCGCAGGCGTAGGAGAGCACCCGGGCCGCCTCGTAGACACGGCGCAGCAGCGCGTCCGCGTCCTCCAGCGCGAGGGCGGCGGCGACCTGGTCCTGGTCCTGGAGGGCGAGCCGGTCGGTGGCACGGCCGGTGGTCAGATGGAGGGCGTCGCGTACGTCGAGGAGGGTGCGGTGTGCCTCCGCCAGTCCCTCGCGGGGCGCGTCGGCCAGCCAGGAGGCGGCCACCGCGCGCAGGGCGGTGGCGTCCCGCAGGCCACCGCGGGCCTCCTTCAGGTCGGGTTCGAGGAGGAAGCGCAGTTCGCCGTGACGGCGGGCGCGTTCCCGGGTCGCCTCGCGCAGCTCGGGCAGCAGCCGGTGGGCGCCGGCGCGCCAGCGGGCGAGCATCCGGGTGCGCAGTGCGGCGGTGAGCTCCGGGTCCCCGGCGATGTGCCGGGCGTCGAGCAGCCCGAGCCGCACCCTGAGGTCGTCGGCCGCGGCCCGCTCGGCCTCGCCCGGGGTGCGCACCGAGTGGTCCAGGGCGATCCCGAGGTCCCACACCGGATACCAGAGGCGGTCGGCGAGGGCGGCGACCTCGCGTGTGCCGCGGCCGCTGTGCAGCAGCAGCAGGTCCAGATCGCTGCGCGGGGAGAGCTCCCCGCGGCCGTAACCGCCGACGGCCACGAGCGCGACCCCCTCGCCCGCGTCGCCCAGCAGCGAGGCGAGCCAGCCGTCTGTGAGGTCGGACAGGGCCCGGCGGCGCGGCGGCCCGGACCGCGCTCCTTCACCGAGGAGGCGCAGCCGGGCCGCCGCGTAGTTGCCGGGGCTTCCGGATACCGAGGTCACGCGGTCTCCCGCTCCGGCCGGCTCACAGCGCGTCCGGGCCGCGCTCGCCGGTGCGGACGCGCACCGCCGTCTCGACGGGAACGCTCCAGACCTTGCCGTCGCCGATCTTGCCGGTCCGGGCGGCCTTGACCACCACGTCGAGGAGCTGCTCGGCGTCCTCGTCCTCGACCAGGACCTCCACACGGACCTTGGGGACCAGGTCGACGGTGTACTCGGCGCCGCGGTACACCTCGGTGTGGCCGCGCTGCCGGCCGTACCCGCTGGCCTCGGTGACGGTCAGTCCCTGTACTCCGAACGCCTGCAGGGCGTCCTTGACCTCGTCGAGCCGGTGCGGCTTGATGACTGCGGTGATGAGCTTCACGCGTCCACCTTCTTGTCGCTCTGCTGCGCGGACGGCGAGGCCGTCGCGCTGTCGTTGTGGCCGCCGGTGGTCCCGGCCGAGCTGCGGGACGCGGGCGAGCCGCCCACCGCGCTGAAGTCGTACGCGGTCTCGGCGTGGTACGCCTGGTCCAGTCCGGCGGTCTCGTCGTCCTCGCTCGCCCGGAAGCCGATGACCACGTCGACCAGCTTGGCCAGGATCCAGGAGACCACGAAGGAGAAGGCCATCACCGAGAAGGCCCCGGCGGCCTGCTTGCCGAGCTGGGTGAGGCCGCCCACTCCGTCCGTGGCCAGGACGCCGACCAGCAGGGTGCCGATGACGCCGCCGACGAGGTGGACTCCGACGACGTCCAGGGAGTCGTCGTAGCCGAGCCGGTACTTCAGGCTGACGGCCCAGGAGCAGACCAGGCCGGCCACCAGGCCGATGACGATCGCGCCCACGGCGTTCACGTGCGCGCCGGCGGGGGTGATGGCCACCAGGCCGGCGATGGCTCCGGAGGCGGCGCCCAGGGTGGTGAAGGCGCCGTGCCGGATCCGCTCGTACAGCAGCCAGCCCAGGATGGCGGCGGCGGTGGCGACCTGCGTGTTCAGGGCCATGGTGGCGGCGGTGCCGTTCGCACCCAGCGCGGAGCCGGCGTTGAAACCGAACCAGCCGAACCACAGCAGGGCGGCGCCCAGGACCACCAGCGGGAGGCTGTGGGGCCGCATGGGCTCCCGCTTGAAACCGATGCGCTTGCCGACCACCAGGACGGCCGCCAGGGCGCCGACCCCGGCGTTGATGTGGACGGCGGTGCCGCCCGCGAAGTCGATGACCTCCAGTTCGAACAGCCAGCCGCCCTCGGCCCACACCCAGTGCGCGACGGGGAAGTAGACGACCGTGGCCCACAGGGTGATGAACAACGCCCAGGCGCTGAATTTCACCCGGTCGGCCAGGGCGCCGCTCATGAGGGCGGGCGTCAGGACGGCGAACATGAGCTGGAAGAGCACGAAGGCGAGGACGGGGATGCCCTCGTCGCCGCCGGTCAGCGTCTCGACGCCGATGCCGCTCAGACCGATGTGCTCAAGGCTGCCGATCAGGCCGCCGGTGTCGGTGCCGAAGGCGAGCGAGTAGCCGTACAGGACCCAGAGGACGCTCACGATGCCCAGGGAGATGAAGGACATCATGAGCATGTTCAGTGCACTCTTGACCCGGACCATGCCGCCGTAGAAAAGGGCCAGGCCGGGCGTCATCAACATGACCAGCGCCGCGCTGATCAGTACGAAAGCGGTATCCGCGCCGTTCAATGTGGGCGTCTCCTCGCGTACGCGACCCGTGGGGGCGGATCTGGGGGTCAGGATGAGCCACAGATTTCCGGAGCCCCGTTTCCGCCGATGCGGCGCGGTGTTTCGCGGCCGTGACGAAGGCGCGCCCCTTGTTACGTCCGGGTGAACACGCCCGCGGGCCGGAGCCGCGCCGCCCGCGGGTCCGTGCCGCCCGCGCGGCACTCCGCCCCGGCCGGGCGCGAGGACCGCGCC
>NZ_JBXUOY010000424.1:0-2886 GCF_057196705.1 Streptomyces sp. ATLC9
CCCGCACCACCTCACCCCCCGGGCGGTGGGCCGCCCCCCCCGGGGGGGGCCACACGGCCTCGTTCACGGCGTTCACGGCGTTCGCGGTCTTCACGGCGTCCACGGCCCGGGGCCGTGACACGGGCCGCCCCGGTACTCGTTTTCGTCCCAGCGCGGGGGTGCGGCAAGATGGGGTGTATCTGCCCACTCCCTGATTGCCGGACGGTTTCTCTTGGCTGAGTACATCTACACCATGCGCAAGGCGCGTAAGGCGCACGGCGACAAGGTGATTCTCGACGACGTCACGCTGAGCTTCCTGCCCGGAGCCAAGATCGGTGTCGTGGGCCCCAACGGCGCCGGAAAGTCCACGGTACTGAAGATCATGGCCGGGCTGGAGCAGCCGTCCAACGGCGACGCCTTCCTCGCCCCCGGCTACAGCGTCGGCATCCTCCTGCAGGAGCCCCCGCTGGACGAGTCCAAGACGGTGCTGGAGAACGTCCAGGACGGCGTCGCGGAGGTCAAGGGCAAGCTCGACCGGTTCAACGAGATCGCCGAGCAGATGGCGACCGAGTACACCGACGAGCTCATGGAGGAGATGGGCAAGCTCCAGGAACAGCTCGACCACGCGAACGCCTGGGACCTGGACGCCCAGCTGGAGCAGGCCATGGACGCCCTGGGCTGCCCGCCCGGCGACTGGCCCGTCACCAACCTCTCCGGCGGTGAGAAGCGCCGCGTCGCGCTGTGCAAGCTGCTGCTGGAGGCCCCCGACCTGCTGCTGCTGGACGAGCCCACCAACCACCTGGACGCCGAGTCCGTGCTGTGGCTGGAGCAGCACCTGGCCAAGTACGAGGGCACCGTCGTGGCCATCACCCACGACCGGTACTTCCTGGACAACGTCGCCGAGTGGATCCTGGAACTCGACCGCGGCCGCGCCCACCCCTACGAGGGCAACTACTCCACCTACCTGGAGAAGAAGGCCGCCCGCCTCAAGGTCGAGGGGCAGAAGGACGCCAAGAGGCAGAAGCGCCTCAAGGAGGAACTGGAGTGGGTCCGCTCCAACGCCAAAGGCCGCCAGGCGAAGTCCAAGGCGCGTCTGACCCGCTACGAGGAGATGGCCGCCGAGGCGGAGAAGACCCGCAAGCTGGACTTCGAGGAGATCCAGATCCCGCCGGGCCCGCGCCTGGGCAACGTCGTGGTGGAGATCGAGCACCTGCACAAGGCGTTCGGTGACAAGGTCCTCATCGACGACCTGTCCTTCACCCTGCCGCGCAACGGCATCGTCGGCGTCATCGGCCCCAACGGCGCCGGCAAGACCACGCTGTTCAAGATGATCCAGGGTCTGGAGGAGCCGGACTCCGGCACCATCAAGGTCGGCGACACCGTCAAGATCTCCTACGTCGACCAGGCCCGCGCCAACATCGACCCCAAGAAGACGCTGTGGGCCGTCGTCTCCGACGAACTGGACTACATCAACGTCGGCCAGGTCGAGATGCCCTCACGCGCCTACGTCTCCGCGTTCGGCTTCAAGGGCCCGGACCAGCAGAAGCCGGCCGGGGTCCTGTCCGGCGGCGAGCGCAACCGCCTGAACCTGGCGCTCACCCTCAAGCAGGGCGGCAACCTCCTCCTGCTCGACGAGCCGACCAACGACCTCGACGTCGAGACCCTGTCCTCGCTGGAGAACGCGCTGCTGGAGTTCCCCGGCTGCGCCGTGGTGGTCTCCCACGACCGCTGGTTCCTGGACCGCGTGGCCACCCACATCCTCGCCTACGAGGGCGAGAGCAAGTGGTTCTGGTTCGAGGGCAACTTCGAGTCGTACGAGAAGAACAAGGTGGAGCGCCTCGGCCCGGACGCCGCCCGTCCGCACCGCACCACCTACAAGAAGCTGACGCGGGGCTGAGGAGAGGCGTGCGCCACACATTCCCCTGCCCCCTGCGCTGGTCCGACATGGACTCCTTCGGGCACGTCAACAACGTCGTGTTCCTGAGGTACCTGGAGGAGGCGCGGATCGACTTCATGTTCCGGCTCGCCCGCCAGGCGGCGTCGGGGGCCTTCACCGGAGGCTCGGTGGTGGCCGGGCACGAGATCTCCTATCTGCGTCCGCTGGTGCACCGGCACGAGCCGGTCGTGGTGGAGATGTGGGTGACGAAGATCGGCGCGGCCTCGCTGACGGTCGCCTACGAGGTCAAGGACGGCCCCGGGGAGGGGGACACCGTCTACGTCCGCGCCTCGACGGTCGTGGTCCCCTACGACCTGGAGCGCGAGCGTCCGCGCCGGCTCCGTGACGAGGAGAAGGCGTTCCTCAAGGAGTACCTGGACGACAGTGCGACGGGGGCCGCCGCGGCATGAGCGGACACCCCCCACGCCTGGTGTTCGCCGACCCGGGGGAGGCGGCCGAGCTGGCCGCCCTCCTGAGCCGGCTGCTGCGCTGGGAGAAGGCCGCGGCGGTACGGCTGCGCGCGACCGGGGACGGCGTCCTGGGCGTCTTCGCGCGCCCGGCCCGCTTCGAGGTGCTGGCCGTGCGCACCGCCCGGCTGACCGAGTCGCCACAGCTGGACGCGACGGTCTCCGCCGGAGAACTGCTGGAGGGCCTCGACCAGGCGTCCGGGTCGGCTTCCGTGCCCGCCGCCGTGACCGGCCCGCCCTGGGCCGGTCTGCTGCCGCCGCGCGGCGGCTGGCGGCCGGTGGGCGAGCTGCCGTACGAGTCGGTGCGCTCGGTGGCCGCGTCGGTGGTCGCGGAGTTCCGGCGGCGCAGCGAGGCGCTGGCGCCCGGCGAACGCAGCCGCGGGGCGCTGGACGCGCTGGCGGAGGAGATCTGGTCCCGCCCCCTGGGTGGCGGTACGGGGCTGCCGCTGCGCGCCGTGCACGCCGCGCAGGCGCTGGGCATGCTGCGCAGCCGCGGCCCGGCCC
>NZ_JBXUOY010000425.1:0-2872 GCF_057196705.1 Streptomyces sp. ATLC9
GCCCGGGGGCCGGCGGAGTCGGGCCGCTCCTGGCGGACGCCGGGCCCGGGACGTTCTTCTGGGGCGCGCTCCTGGGCGTCTCGGCCGCGGGGGCCGACGGCTTGGGCGCGCCGGGCTTGGGGGCACCCGGGCGGGGTGCGGAGGCACCCGGCTTCGGGGCGCCCGGCTTGGGGGCCGCCTTACGGGGTGCGGCGGGCTTCGCCGCGGACTTCTTGGCGCCTCCGGCGCCGTTGCCCGCGTCGAACGCGTTGGTCAGTTTGCGTACCACCGGCGCCTCGATCGTCGAGGACGCCGAACGGACGAATTCACCGAGTTCCTGGAGCTTGGCCATGACGACCTTGCTCTCGACTCCAAGCTCCTTGGCGAGCTCGTATACCCGGACCTTAGCCACTTCGCTCCTTACGGTCCGGGGGGGATTCGTCCACCGGACCTTCGCTACTGCATGGGCGTACTCATCGCGTACTCATCGAGTGCTCATCGCAATCTCGACCTACTTCCAACTCGCGAGGTACCTCTCCCGTACGGCGGGGTGCCGTACGGGCGTCGTGCGTACTTGCTGTCTTACGGTGTTGCCCGCGGTGCCGCCTGCCGCAGTTCCGCGGTATCGAGCGGTCCGCCGGCCCGGAAGGCCCGCTGGAACGCCCGGCGGCGGACCGCCAGATCGACACAGGTCGGTGCGGGGTGCAGGTAAGCACCCCGGCCGGGCAGCGTACCGCGTTGGTCCGGAACACATCTGTTCCCGACCAGCACCACACGCAGCAGATCGCCCTTGCCCGACCGCTCCCGACAGCCCACACAGGTGCGTTCAGGGCATGCGCGGGCACGTGTCCGGTCAGACACTCTTCAGTCTACCTCCCCGCGCCGATTGCGCCGTTGGCGGGGTCGCGGCCGGGGTACGGACGGTGACAGGCCTCTCAGCCCCTCTCCGCGCCGCTCTCCCGGCGCTCCCCACCGTGCTCCCCGCTCTGCTCGACGTCCGGGCGGATGTCGATCCGCCAGCCGGTGAGCCGGGCGGCGAGCCTGGCGTTCTGTCCTTCCTTCCCGATCGCCAGCGACAGCTGGTAGTCGGGCACGGTGACCCTGGCCGACCGGGCCGCGGCGTCCACGACGTCCACTCTGCTCACCCGGGCGGGCGAGAGGGCGTTGGCCACCATCTCGGCCGGGTCGTCCGACCAGTCCACGATGTCGATCTTCTCACCCTGCAGCTCGGCCATCACGTTGCGCACCCGGCCGCCCATCGGGCCGATGCAGGCGCCCTTGGCGTTCAGGCCCGCCCGGGTGGACCGCACCGCGATCTTGGTGCGGTGCCCGGCCTCGCGCGCGATGGCCGCGATCTCCACCGAGCCGTCCGCGATCTCGGGCACCTCCAGGGCGAAGAGCTTCCTCACCAGGCCGGGGTGGGTGCGCGAGAGGGTCACCGACGGGCCGCGTACGCCCCTGGCGACCCGCACGACATAGGTGCGCAGCCGGGTGCCGTGCGAGTAGTCCTCGCCGGGCACCTGCTCCTGCGGGGGCAGGATCGCCTCGAGCCTGCCGATGTCGACAAGGACGCTGCGCGGATCCTTCCCCTGCTGGACCACCCCCGTGACGATGTCGCCCTCGCGGCCGGCGTACTCGCCGAGGGTGACCTCCTCCTCGGCGTCCCGCAGGCGCTGCAGGATGACCTGCTTGGCGGTGGTCGCGGCGATCCGGCCGAACCCGGAGGGGGTGTCGTCGAACTCGCGCGGCTCGGCGCCCTCGGGCAGGTCGGCGGGGTCCTCCTTGGCCCACACCGTCACATGGCCGGTGGAGCGGTCCAGCTCAACGCGGGCCTGGCGGCTGCTTCCCTCGGTGCGGTGGTAGGCGATGAGGAGAGCGGCCTCGATCGCCTCGACCAACAGGTCGAAGGAGATCTCCTTCTCCCTCACCAGACCCCGCAGGGCACTCATGTCGATGTCCACGGCTACGCCTCCTCCTGGCTCTCTTCGTCAGAGGCCGCGGCCTGACGCGCCTTCTCGGCCTTCTCGGCGGCCTTGCGGTTGAACTCGATCTCCACCCGGGCCCTGGCGATCTCGGTGTAGGCGAGCCGGCGGGCGGTGGCCCTGCGTCCCTTGACGCCGGGCACCTCCACGTCCACGCCGTCCTCGTCCGCCGCGCCGACGCGGGCGACCAGCTCGCCGCCGCCCGCCTCCTCCGTCAGATGCGCCCTGACCAGCCTGCCGACGGCGCGGCGGTAGTGCCGCGGCTCGGTCAGCGGGCGGTCGGTGCCGGGTGAGGTGACCTCCAGGACGTACGGGGCGCCGCCCATCACGTCGGTCTCGTCCAGCGCCTCGGAGGCCTCGCGGCTCAGCTCCGCGCAGGTGTCGAGCCGCACGCCCTCGTCGGAGTCCACCACCACACGCAGCACCCGCCGTCTTCCGGCCGGGGTCACGGTGATCTCCTCGAGATCCAGCCCCTTCGCGGTGACGAGAGGCTCCAGCAGTCCTCGCAGCCTCTCGCTCTGGGTGGTGCTCATCCGGGTGACTCCTCGGCCGCGTGTGCTGTTGTGGGAACGTCCAGTCCTGGGGTTACGGGAGTCAAGCCTATCGTCTGCCGCGGGCTGCGCCGACCAGACGGCCCAGGCCGCCGGAGCCGCTGCGCCGGGCGGCCGTCCCCCGCACGGGGTATGCGCGGGGCGCCGCGGTGCCCCGCCGAGGGGGACGGTACGAACACGGGTACGCTCACATCCGCGGTGATCGCCGCCCGCACCACCGAACCACCTCCCCTGGGAGCGCCCGTGCCGATCGACCCGCGTCCCCGCCGGCGGGGCCTGCTGGCCACCGGTGCGGCGGGCGCCGCCGCGCTGCTGCTGACCGGATGCTCGCCGGAGGAGCGGACGGCGGCCGAACGCGGC
>NZ_JBXUOY010000426.1:0-2862 GCF_057196705.1 Streptomyces sp. ATLC9
CGACCGGTCGGGACCCCGGGGCCGCGAGAGGGGCGCGCCGCGCCCGTCACTCGGTCCTGATCGACTCCAGCATGTTCAGCCGTGCCGCCCGCCGCGCCGGCCACAGCGCGGCCAGCACGCCCACCAGCGCGGCCAGCGCCAGGAAGACGCCCATCCGCTCCCAGGGCAGCACCAGTTCGTAGGTGGGGATCGAGGAGGAGATCAGCTCCCCGGCCGCCCAGCCGAAGAAGACGCCCAGGCCGATGCCGAGCACCCCGCCGAAGAGCGAGATCACCAGCGACTCCAGCCGGACCATCCGCTTGGTGCCGCGCCGGTCCAGACCGATCGCACGCAGCATCCCGATCTCCTGCGACCGCTCGAAGACCGACATGGCCAGGGTGTTGACCACCCCGAGCACCGCGACGATCACGGCCATGGCCAGCAGCCCGTAGAGCATGTTCAGCAGCAGGGTGACCACCTGGGCGATGGACTCCGAGACGTCCTCCTCGTCCCGGACGAGAACGGCCGGGTTGTTGCCGAGGGCGTCCTCCAGGGCGGACTTCGCCGAGTCGCTCGCGCCGCCCTCGGTGTCCACCATCACCTGCATGCTGGTGACCTTCTCCAGGTGCGGGTCGAGCACGGCGGTGTCCAGCATGATGCCGCGCATCATCTCGTTGGCACGGTAGACGCCCGAGACGGTCAGCTCGCCGCGCTCGCCGTCCTCGTAGAGCACCTCGAAGACCGAACCGGTCCGCCAGCCGTGCTCCTCGGCCGTGGCGGTGTCCACCACGGCCCCGCCGTCGGCCAGTCCCTCGAACGAGCCGTGGGTGAAGTCGAGTTCGACCAGCTCGCCGAACGCCTCGCCGTCGACGCCGGTGAGGTACTCGTACTCGCCGTCGATCCGGGAGGGGGAGTTGCGCATCGGGCTGAGGGCCGTGACCTCGTCCGCCTCGGCGAGCGTCCGCTCGACCTCGGGGGACAGGGGCAGGAAGTTGGCCATGGAGACGATGTAGTCGGCCTTCAGTGCCTCCGAGGCCATCTTGTCGACGCCCTTCTGGACGCCGCCGGCTATCACGGTCATCCCGGTGACCAGGGTCAAGCCGATCATCAGCGCGGCGGCGGTGGTGGCGGTGCGGCGCGGGTTGCGCACGGCGTTGAGCCGCGCCAGCTTCCCGGAGACGCCGAAGACGCGCAGTACGGGCACCGAGGTGGCGATCACCGGACGGGACAGCAGCGGGGTCAGCACGAACACCCCGACCACCAGCAGCGCGGCGCCCAGCCCCATCGGGATCTCGCCGTCCTCCATGCCGGTGGCGGCCAGGACGAGCGCGATGCCGGGGCCGGCCAGCAGCGCGCCGATGGTGTTGCGCACCATCAGACCGCGCTTGGTGGCGGGCGCGTGCACGCTGCCCATCGCGGCGACCGGCGGGACCTTCGCGGCGCGGCGGGCGGGCAGCCAGGCCGCGGTCATGGTGACCTTGATCCCGACGACCAGCGAGGCGATGACCGCGGCCGGGGTGACCACCAGCGGACCGTCCGGCGCGGTGAGGCCGAGGGAGCCCAGCAGCGAGCGCAGCCCGACGGCGATCCCGATACCGGCCAGCAGGCCGATCCCGGCGGCGACCGTGCCGACCACCGCCGCCTCCACCAGCACCGAGCGGGTCACCTGGCGGCGGCTCGCGCCGACCGCGCGCAGCAGCGCCAGCTCCCTGGTGCGCTGGGCCACCAGCATGGTGAAGGTGTTGGCGATGAGGAAGACGCCCACGAACAGCGCGATTCCGGCGGACACCAGCAGAGTGGTCCGCATGCCCGTCATCTGGGCCTCGATCATCTCCGCCTGCTCGTCGGCGAGCTTCTGCCCGGTGACGGCCTCGGTCTGCTCGGGCAGGATCTTCTCGACGCTCTTCTTCAACTCCCGCTGGCCCACGCCTTCGGAGGCGGTCAGCACGATCTCGCTGTACCGGCCGGGCTGGGAGAACAGCTTCTGCGCGGTGGCGGTGTCGAACAGCACCAGGGTGCCGCCTGCGGCGACGTTGCCGTCGTCGGTGTCGAAGACACCGGTGACCCTCTCCTCGCGGACCGGGCCGCTGACGGACAGCCGCACGGTGTCGCCGACTCCGTAGCCGGTGCGCCCGGCGGTCGCGGAGTCCAGCGCGATCTCGCCGGGACCGCGGGGGGCCCGGCCGTCGCGCAGGTCGTAGCGCGGGTCCTCGCCCGCCCCGTCCGGGCCGGTGTCGTAGTTGCCGCCCTGGGTCGACCAGCCCGCGCCGACCAGCTTGCCGTCCTTGCCCGCGAGGGCGGCGAAGCCGAAGACGGTTCCGGTGGCGTGCTCGACGCCCGGCAGCTCCCGCGTCCGCTCCAGCAGTTCACGGGGGAGACCGGAGGGGCCGCCGGGGTCGGTCTCGTCGCTGGAGAAGTCGGGGCGGACGACCACGTCGACGGCCTCGAAGCCCTTGGCGGAGCTCCTCGCGAAGGCCTCGGAGAGAGTGGCGGTGAAGACCAGGGTGCCGGCGACGAACGCCACGCCGAGCATGACGGCGAGCGTGGTCATCAGCAGTCTGGCCTTGTGCGCGAGCACGTTGCGCAGGGCGGTACGGAACATGGGGTCTCGTGATCCTGGGGTAGGTGTGGCGGCGCCGCGGGCGGGGAGGCCCTGCGGGCAGGGGAGGCACTGCGGGCCGGGGCCCGGCCGGTCAGCTGGTGCGGCCCCGGGCGTCGAAGGCCTTCATCCGGTCCAGCACGCTCTCGGCGGTGGGGCCGGCCATGTCGTCGACGATCCGGCCGTCGGCGAGGAAGACGACCCGGTCCGCGTACGAGGCGGCCACCGGGTCGTGCGTCACCATGACCACGGTCTGACCCAGCTCCCGCACCGATTCGCGCAGG
>NZ_JBXUOY010000427.1:0-2842 GCF_057196705.1 Streptomyces sp. ATLC9
CCGCGCGCCCCCGCCCCCCCCCCCCCCCCCCCCCCCCCCCCCCCCCCCCCCCCCCCCCCCCCCCCCGGTGCGCGTCCTGAAACGGCTCCCGTACTCTGCGCGACCGCCCGGTCCGCCGCGGACAAAGTCCTGATCTTGCCCGGTCCAGAAGCCTGTCAGCCCCGTCATATGCTGCGGTAAGGTCTGCCACGTCCTCGGCACGACAGGCCCGTTGAGACCCTGCCGTACGTGTGGTGGCACGCGCTCCGCACCGTGGCGCGCGCTCCGTCCTGTCAGCCGGTGGATCCCCCACAGCAACCCAGGCAGTAGTGGCATCTAGTGGCATTAGTGGCATAGCCGACCGAGGAGCGTGCAAGTGTTCAGCCAGAACAAGCCTCTGAAGGGCGCAGTCGTGCTGGTGACAGCGACCCTGCTCGCCGGATGCGGCTCGCTCCTCGGTGAGGAGGAGAACGAGGAGGCGATCGTGGTCGGCACCACGAGCACGCCGAGCGTCCTCGACCCGGCCGGCGCCTGGGACGGTTCGTGGGAGCTGTACCGGAACATCTACCAGACCCTGCTGCACTTCCCGAGCTCCAGCGGCACCCCGGAGTCCGACGCCGCCCAGCGCTGCGGTTTCACCGACGCCGTCAGCAGCGTCTACCGGTGCACCCTGAAGAAGGACCTGACGTTCTCCAACGGCAACGAGCTGGACGCGGAGGCGGTCAAGTACTCCATCGAGCGCACCCTGAGGATCAAGGCACCCACCGGTCCCGCCCAGTTGCTGCAGAGCGTCGACCGCATCGAGACCTCCGGCAAGTGGACGATCATATTCCACCTCAAGCGGCCGGACGCGACCTTCCCGCTGGTCCTGGCCACCCCCGCCGCGTCCATCGTCGACCCCGCCGCATACCCGGCCGACCGGCTGCTGGAGACGGACAAGATCAGTGGCTCCGGGCCCTACCTGCTCGACGGCTACAAGGAGGACGAGCGGGCCGAGCTGGTCAGGAACCAGACCTACAAGGGCTCCGCGGAGGTCAAGAACGACGCCGTGACCGTCCGCTACTTCAAGGACTCGGCCAAGATGGTCGAGCAGCTCAAGAACGGCGGGGTCGACCTCACCTACCGCGGCCTGACCCCCGAGCAGATCGACGACTTCGGGAAGAACCGCAGCGACCACCCGGACATCAAGCTCAACGAGGTCTACGGCACCGAGATCCGCTACCTGGTGTTCAACCCGCAGCACGACTCGGTCGCCGAGCCGGCCGTCCGCAGGGCGATCGCCCAGATCATCGACCGCAAGGCCCTGGTCCGCAACGTCTACAAGCGCACCGCCGCCCCGCTGTACTCCATGGTCCCCGGCGGGATCACCGGCCACACCAGCGCCTTCCACGAGGAGTACGGCGAGCCCAGCGTGGAGAAGGCCCGCAGCATGCTGGGCCAGGCCGGGATCGACGGGGAGGTGAAGCTGACCCTCTGGTACACCACCGACCGCTACGGTGCGACGACCGCCGAGGAGTTCGCCGAGATCAAGCGGCAGCTGGAGGCATCCGGACTGTTCGAGATCACCCTGGAGGGCCGCGAGTGGCGCGATTTCCAGGAGGGCGTCACCGAGGGGCAGTACCCGGTGTTCGGCCGCGGCTGGTTCCCCGACTTCCCGGACGCGGACAACTACATCTCGCCGTTCGTCGGCGAGGAGAACGCCCTGGGCGCCCCGTACGAGCACGACGTCCTGACCGGCACGCTGCTGCCCAGGTCCCGCAAGGAGAGCGACCGGGGCGCGGCCGGCGAAGCCTTCACCCAGGCGCAGAAGATCCTGGCCGAGGACGCCCGCCTGCTGCCCCTGTGGCAGGGAAAGCTCTACATCGCCGCGCACGAGGACATCGCCGGCGTGGAGTGGAGCATCGACTCCTCGACGATCATGCGGCTGTGGGAGCTCGACCGCAAGAAGAGCTGGTGACCCGCGGGGACGGGCGGTCACCGGTGGCCGCTCGCCACTGACCGCCCGCACGCGCGGCATGACTGTCAGCGGTCACCGGTACGTTCTGGGGATACGCGCCCGGTACGGGCGCGCGGAACCGACACCGGAGGTCTGTCTCACGTGAACGCCATGCTGCCCGAGTCCTGGCAGAAGGTCCTCGGCGACGAGCTGGAGAAGCCCTACTTCAAGGAGCTCACCGGGTTCGTCGAGGAGGAGCGGGCACGCGGGCCGGTCTACCCGCCCCGGGAAGAGGTCTTCGCGGCACTGGACGCCACCCCGTACGAGCAGGTCAAGGTCCTCGTCCTCGGGCAGGACCCGTACCACGGCGAGGGGCAGGGCCACGGGCTGGCGTTCTCGGTGCGGCCCGGGGTGCGGACCCCGCCGTCCCTGCGCAACATCTACAAGGAACTGCAGGCGGACCTGGGCTGCCCCGTCCCGGACAACGGCTATCTGATGCCGTGGGCGAAGCAGGGCGTGCTCCTGCTCAACGCGGTGTTGACGGTCCGGGCCGGGGAGGCCAACTCCCACAAGGGCAGGGGCTGGGAGAAGTTCACGGACGCGGTGATCCACGCCGTGGGCGCCCGCCCCGACCCGGCCGTCTTCGTGCTGTGGGGCAACTACGCGAAGAAGAAGCTGCCGCTGATCGACACCGGCCGGCACACGGTGGTCCAGGGCGCGCACCCCTCGCCGCTGTCGGCGAAGAGGTTCTTCGGGTCGCGCCCCTTCAGCCGGATCGACGAGGCGATCGCGGCGCAGGGGCACACGCCGATCGACTGGTGCGTCCCCAACCTCGGTTCCTGAGTGTCTGCCCGGGGGGGGGGCGGGGCGGGCGCGGCGGGGGTCGGGCCGGCGCGGGGTGGCGGGCGTGCGGGGCGGGCCGGTCGC
>NZ_JBXUOY010000428.1:0-2820 GCF_057196705.1 Streptomyces sp. ATLC9
GGCCAGGGCCGCCCAGCGCGCCACCCGCCGCACCGCCCCGGCGCCCGCCGGGCGGCGGGGCAGGCAGCCGGCCACGGTGCAGGGCGAGAAGGGGAACCACGGATTCGCCCGGGGGTCCGTCCCGTCCGGCGTGCCCATCCTCTCCCCCTCCCTCTCCCCGCCGGTGCCGTCAGGCCGGGAGGAGGGAGAGGAAGTGCCGCAGGTAGCGCGGATTGGTGTCGCGCAGTGACAGCAGCACGTACAGGTCGGCGACGCCGAAGTCCGGGTCGTGGGCGGGCTCTCCGCAGACCTTCGCCCCCAGACGCAGATAGCCGCGCAGCAGCGGCGGCAGCGCGGTGCGGGGCGCGGCGTGCGGGGTGGCCCGGGCAGTGGCGTGCGGCACGGGTTCCACGCCCCCGGCACGCCAGGGCAGCCGGGGGCGCACCCGGTGCTCGGCGGGGGCGAGGTGCCGCTCGGCGACCGCCGCCCACACGGCGGCGGCCGTCGCCCCGCCGTCGGCCAGCGGCAGGGAGCAGCAGCCGCCGAGCCAGTTGTGGCCGGTGCGCTTCAGGTAGCGGGCTATGCCGGCCCACATCAGGGCGATGACGGCGCCGTCGCGGTGGTCGGGGTGGACGCAGGAGCGGCCCGCCTCCACCAGGTCCCCGCGCAGGCCGGCGCCGTCCAGCAGCCCGTCCAGCTCGAACTCGCCCTCGGCGTACAGCCGCCCGGCCGCGCGCGCCCGCTCCGGCGGCAGCAGCCGGTAGGTGCCGACCACCTGCCCGGTCGCCCGCTCCCGCACCAGGAGGTGGTCGCAGTGGGCGTCGAAGGAGTCGGTGTCCAGGCCGGGTTCGGAGCCGGACAGACGGGCGCCCAGCTCCCCGGCGAAAACCTCGTGGCGCAGGCGCTGCGCGGCCCGTACGTCCGCCTCGTCGCGGGCGAGGGAGACGGTGTAGCCGTCGCCGGAGGGTGCGGGTGCGGAGGGCTGGGCGGGAACACCGGGGAGGGCGGAGAGGGGCTGAAGGGCGGCGGGCACGGCTGGCACGGCGGAAGCGGACACGACGGGTCCTCCTGGTCCGGGCGGCGGCGGATCACCGGCCCCGCCGTACGGCGGGGCCGGCTCTCCTCCTTCTTCGCCGGGCCGGCTGGACTTCGCGTGACCGCTCCGGGGAGCGGGGGTGTGCGCCGGTTGAACACACTCCCCCGGCGCGTACGAGCCGCGCACGGAGGTGTTGTCACCCTCGCGGGGCAAGCGGACATGAAACCGCCCGCCCCGGTCAAGGGATGGGGCGAAGGGGTCATCAGGCGGCGCGGCGGCGCCCTGCCGGAGGGACGGCGAGCGATGCGGACGGCTGGAAGCGGGCGGGGCACGGGGCGGCGGGCCGTGCGGACGCGGATCCGGGCGCTGGCGGCGGCGGTGGCGTGCGCCGCGCTGCTGACGGGCTGCCCGGGAACGGGGAACGGCGACGGGGAACAGGAGAGCCGCTCCCCGTTCACCGGCGAGAGCGTGGCCGACGCCTCGGCGCCGGTGCTCGCCGTGAAGATCGACAACGTGCCGGCCGCGCGCCCCCAGACGGGACTGGAGCGGGCCGACATCGTCTACGTGGAGCAGGTCGAGTCGGGTCTGACCCGGCTGCTGGCCGTGTACTCCTCCGACCTGCCGCCCTCCGTGGGCCCGGTGCGCAGCGCCCGGGAGTCCGACATCGAGCTGCTGCGGCAGTTCGGCGAGCCGGCGCTGGCCTACTCCGGGGCTCAGTCGGGGCTGGTGCCGGTGCTGGAGGCGTCCCCGCTCCACCTGGTGCCGCCCGGTGAGGCACCCGGCGCCTACTCGCGGAGTGCGGACCGTTCCGCCCCGCACAACATGTACCTCGATCCCCGAGCCGCCCTGCGCGAGGCGCCCGCCGGGGTGAGCGGCGCCTCCGGCATCGGCTTCCGCTTCGGCTCGGCGCCGCCGGGCGGCCGGGCCGAGACCGAGGAGACCGTCCGCTTCCCCGCCGCCCGGTACTCCTTCACCTGGTCGCGGGAGGACGACCGCTGGCTGGTGTCCATCGACGGCCGGGAGGCGACCACCGCCGACGGCGACCGGCTCGGGGCTCCCACGGTCGTCGTCCAGCGCGTGGAGATCCGCGACTCCCGGTTCCAGGACCGCGGCGGCAGCGTCAGCCCGTACTCGGAGACCGTCGGTTCCGGCGAGGCGACGGTGCTGCGCGGCGGCCGGGCGTACGAGGCGCGCTGGTCACGGCCGTCGGCGGAGAGCGGCACAGAGTTCACCACCGCGGAGGGCGAACCGATGACCTTCGCCGAGGGGCGGGTGTGGGTGGTGCTCGCCCCGCGCTGAGCCGTGGCCGCCGCGGCCGAGCCGCGCACGCGCACGGGCGGGCGGCAGTGCCGGGCGCGAGCCGGGCCGAAGAGGGAGGCCGCGACCCGCCCCGGTCCACGGTGCGCCGGCCCGGCCGGCACCGGCCGGCGTTCGGTGGACGCCGGAGCGGACCGCGTGGACGCCGGTGCGCGTGTGTCCCCACGGCCCCGGGCGGTGCACGTCCGGGGCGGTCTCCGGCGCTCCCGGCGCGGGTGCGGTACCGCGCCGGGGTGTCATCGCACACCGTTCCATGTGGCCGGGCGGGGCTCGGCGGGGGTTTCCGAGGCCGGCGGGAGTCCCGCCGGCCGGTCAGTCCGGTGCGGCGTACCGCCGCAGGACGGCGCGCAGGTCCGCCTCGAAGGCGTCGTAGCGGGCGCGCAGCGCCGCGCCCGGCCAGCCGCGGGGCAGCAGGGCCGCCGGGAGCAGGGGGTCGGCCAGCAGATGGCGCAGGACGGCGGCCGAGACGGTGAAGCGCCGGGCCGGGT
>NZ_JBXUOY010000429.1:0-2808 GCF_057196705.1 Streptomyces sp. ATLC9
GAGCGTGCCCGGCTGAGCCCCCACCGCGCCCGCGGCGTACGGGCCGCCCACGCCCCAGGCCCGGTGCATCGCGTCGGTGAAGGCCGCGGCGATGCGGTGCTCGCCGCGGGCGGTGGGGTGGGTGCCGTCGTAGGTGTCGCGGGCCAGGTCCCAGTCGTGCGGCGGGGCGGCCGTCAGCAGCGGCGAGACGGGGGTGGACAGCTCGGCCACGGCCTCGGCCAGCAGTTCGTTGAAGCGTTCGCACTCGGCGGCGAAGAAGACGTCGTGCCGCGCCCTCGTGTTGGGGATCACCGGCAGCAGCACCATCCGCACCCGCGGTTCGGCGGAGCGTGCCTCGGCGACGAAGCGGCGGACGTTGGCGGCGGTGGCGCCGGAGCCGGTGTAGAAGCCGAGGTCGATCAAACCCAGGAAGACCAGCAGGGTGTCGGCGCGGTGCTCGCGCACCGCGCCGGCTATCACCGGCGCCATGTGCAGCCAGCCCTCGCCCCAGCCGGCGAGATGACGGCGGGCGGCGGCGGGGAAGGCGGGGTCGGCGTAGTCGTGGGAGAGAGGGGCGCCGGCGGCCTTGTCGTACAGCGCGTCGCGCGGGCCGACGATCTCGTACGCGGCGCCGTGGGGCCCGCGGGTGCGCTCCAGATGCCGCCACATGCGGTGGCGCCAGGTGTGCTCACCGGCGCTGCCGATGGTCATGGAGTCGCCGACGAAGAGCACGCGCATCCGGTCATCCTCCCGGAAGGCGGCCGTGACCTGCGATATGACGCCCGTCACCCGTCGCCCGAGGGGTGGGCGGGCGCCGGCGGGAGACAGCCGGAACCGGCCCAGCCGTCCGGCGGCGGCTCAACGGTCCGGTGCTCCCGCCCGTCCCGCGGGGTGCCGTGCGGCCGGTCCGCGCACGGCGCCGCCGGCGGGAGAGCCCCGCTCGCACCGGACGCGTCGTGGTGGCAGGGGTGCGGTGACGGCGGCGCGGTGACCGGCGCCCGTCCGGGGCACGCACGTGCGGATGGCAGGCTTGGGGCCATGCGGAGGCTTGTGCGCGCCCTGGGCGCGGCGGTGGTTGCGGCAGCGGTGACGGCGGCGGGGACGGCCGGAGCGACGGCGGCCGGCCCCGCCGACGACGGCTTCACGATCGAGGACGAGCGGATCACCGAGTCCAGCGGCCTGGCGGCCAGCCGCGCCCACCCCGGCGTGTACTGGACGCACAACGACAGCGACGACGGGCCGTACGTCTACGCGATCGACGGCCGCACCGGCGAGACGGCCGCCACCGTCACCCTGACCGGCATCGCCCCGCGCGACGTCGAGGCCGTCTCCGTCGGCCCGGACGGCCACGTGTACGTCGGCGACATCGGCGACAACTTCGGCGGCCGGTGGCCCGAGGTGTGGATCTACCGCTTCGCCGAGCCCGGGAGCCTGGCCGACCGGGCCGTCGAGGCCACCCGCCACACCGTGCGCTACGCCGACGGCCCGCGCGACGCCGAGTCGCTGGCCGTCCACCCCGTCACCGGGCGGGTGTACATCGTCAGCAAGCACAGGGACGGCGGCGCCCTGTACGCCGGGCCGGAGGAGCTCCCGGCCTCCGGCGCCGCCGTCTTCACCCGCGTCGCGGACATCGGCCTGTGGGCCACCGACGCCGCCTTCTCCCCGGACGGCACCCGGCTGGCGGTGCGCGGCTACTTCGGCGGGACCATGTACGCCTGGGAGGACGGCGCACCGCGCGAGCTGGGGCGGCTGACGGTGCCGGTGCAGCGCCAGGGCGAGTCGGTGACCTTCACACCGGACGGCCGGACCCTGCTGTACGGCACGGAGGGCGAGCGCGGTCCCGTACGGCCGATGCCCCTGACCGGGGAGCAACTCCCGGACAGCGCACGGGAGGAGAAGCCGGACCGGGCCGGCGGCGAAGGGGCCGGTGACGGTGAGGGGGCCGGCGAGGGAACCGACGGCGGCGGGGCGGAAGTGGACCACGGAGGAGAGGGGAACACCACCGGACTCGTCCTCGCCCTCGCCGCGGGCGCCGTCCTCCTCCTCGCCCTGCGCCGATCGAAGCGGCGCGGCGGCGGCTCCCCCTGACAGGGGGCCGGCCGGCGGGCGCGGTGACCGCGGGCCGGCAAGGGCGCACGCCCCGGTCGCCCAGCCCCCGCCGCCCTCACCGCTCGCCCACCGGGCGCAGCTCGTACAGCGGCGACCGGTCGAGCATCAGCCGGTGGCCCAGCGGCACCAGCACGCCCCGCGCGGGATGCTTGCGGGCCAGGCGCCCGGCCGCGTGCCGGGCCTCGCGGCCCGACAGCCGCCGCACGTCCACCTTCACCGGGGCGCCCGCCGGGGTGCCGCCGAGGGTGGCGGGGGAGATCTCCGCCTCGGGGCGGCGGCGCAGCCGGCCGGCCGTGCCCGACCGGCCATGGGCGCGTACATAGGCGCGGTCGCCCTCCACGGCGATCGCGGTGGCCGTGCCCACCGGCACGCCCTCGCGGTCGTACGTGGCCAGCCAGACGCGCCGCTCGCCGGCGAACAGACTCAGCCCGGTGCCCGGAGTGCTCATGCGCCGCCGGGTACCTCACCGGGGCCGCACGGAAACGGGCGCGGGACCCGGGCTCCCGGAGGGGGGACCGCTTGCCGGCCCGCGACGGCCCCTCCTCACTCCGCGAGGAGCGCCGGGAGCTCGCGCATGTCGTCGAAGACCACCGTGTGAGGTCCTTCGGGTCGGTGCGCGGGGGTCAGGCCGCCGGCACAGCCGAAGGCCCGCTTCCCGCGAGGGACGGGGCGGCGGGTGAGACGGCGCCGCCGGCCGCCGGGACCGCGACGGGGTCCCGG
>NZ_JBXUOY010000430.1:0-2797 GCF_057196705.1 Streptomyces sp. ATLC9
GCCGAGCGGGCCGCGCTGCTGGCCCGCCGGCACCCGGGCGCGCTGGCCGAGGCGATGGAGGGCTTCGGGGTCGCGGAGGCCGCGGCGGCCTGCGGCGGGGTACCCGTACTGGAGGTCCGCGCCGTCTCCAACGCGGTGGGCCCGCGCGACCGCGCCGCCTGGCGGTTCGCGGAGGCGCTGGACGCCCTGACCGCGGCCTTCGGCGAGATCGTGCCCGTACTCGACGGTTGGAGGGACCTTGACCGGCGCCAGGACTGAGCCGCCGCTGCGGATCGCCCACTCCCCCTGCCCCAACGACACCTTCGTCTTCCACGCCTGGTCGCACGGCCTGGTGCCGGGCGCGCCTGAGCTGGATGTGACGTTCGCGGACATCGACGTCACCAACGGCATGGCCGAGCGCGGCGAGCTGGACGTGCTGAAGGTCTCCTACGCCGTTCTGCCGTGGGTGCTGGACGAGTACGCGCTGCTGCCGTGCGGCGGCGCGCTGGGACGCGGCTGCGGCCCGCTGGTGCTCACCCGCGGGCCGGGCGCGGAAGCGGATCTGCGCGGCGCGACGGTCGCGGTGCCCGGCGAGCGCTCGACGGCGTACCTGCTGTTCCGGCTGTGGGCGGCCGAGCGGGTGCCGGGCGGGGTCGGGAAGATCGCCGTGCTGCCCTTCCACGAGATCATGCCCGCCGTGCGCGACGGCCGGGTGGACGCCGGGCTGGTCATCCACGAGGCCCGCTTCACCTACCAGGACTACGGCCTGCACCGGCTCGCCGACATGGGCGAGTACTGGGAGGGCACGACCGGGCTGCCGATCCCGCTGGGCGCGGTCGTCGCCAGGCGCTCGCTGGGCGCGCCGGTGCTGCGGGGGCTCGCCGAGGCGGCCCGCGCCTCGGTGCGGATGGCCTGGGACGACCCTGTGGCCTCACGGCCCTACGTGCTGGAGCACGCCCAGGAGATGGACCCGTCGGTCGCGGACCGGCACATCGGGCTGTACGTCAACGAGTTCACCGCCGACCTCGGCGAGAGCGGATACGCGGCGGTGCGCGGGCTGCTCACGCGCGCCGCGGCCGAGGAGCTGGTGCCGCCCCTGGGCCCCGGCGCGCTGGATTTCGTGTAGCGCCGGGCCGGGCGCCCGGTCAGACGTCGAGCTGGTCGGCCACGACGCGGAGCATGCCCGCGATCTTGTGGCCGTGCTGGCGGTCGGGGTAGCGGCCCCGCTCCAGCTGCTGGGCGACCCCGTCCAGCAAGGTGGTGAGGTCCTGCACGATCGACGCCAGCTCGTCCGGCTTGCGGCGCTGGGCGGCGGCCACGGAGGGGGCCGGGTCCAGCAGGGTGACCGAGAGCGCCTGGTCGCCGCGCTGGCCCGCGACGACCCCGAACTCGACGCGCTGGCCGGGCCGCAGCGCGGTCACCCCGGACGGGAGCACCGACGAGTGCACGAAGACGTCGCCACCGTCGTCGCGGGAGAGGAAACCGAAGCCCTTCTCACTGTTGAACCACTTGACCTTGCCGGTAGGCACGTCCGTCCTCGTCCTCGTAATTCGTCCGGATGACCGGGCTACGACCTGCTGGGAAAAACACGAATGCTTGAAAGGGCAACGGTTCCGCACAAGACCGCGGCGGGCCGAATGACCCGCCGTCACCAAGACTAATGATCCGCTCCCCGGTGACAAGGCGCCCCGGACCGCCTCCCCCGTGTCCCGCGCACGTCCTCACACGGAACTACCCTGTCCTGGTGACCAGTGAAACGTCCCGCGCGGGAGATCTGCTCGTCCGTATCGGCACCGTCGTCTTCGTCGTCGGCGCGGTGGCCACTCTCGCGACCATCACCCCCCTGTTCCTGGGCTCCGACCCGCTGCCCACGGCCGCGTACCTCGTCAGCATGCTGATGGGCGTCGGCTTCGCCGTCGCCGGCGCGGGGGTGCTGCGGTCGATCGCCGTGCAGCGCCGCGAGGCGCGTTCGGCGGCCCGCCGTTAGCGCCTGAGCGGCCGGGCCGCTCAGGCCGCGTACGCCTCCAGCCAGGCGGGGAAGGCCGTCAGGTCCTCCAGCACCACATCGGCCCCCGCCTCCCGCAGCTCCGCCGCGCCGCACGGGCCCGTCGGCACCGCCACCGACAGGGCCCCGGCCGCCCGTGCCCCCCGCACGTCGCCCAGGTGGTCCCCGACGTAGACGCCCGCGCCGTGCTCGACCAGCGCCTGCGCCTTGGCCTCCGCCCACAGCCAGCCGACCACCGCGTCCGGCGCGATGCCCAGGTGGTCGAGGTGGAGCTTGGCGTTGGGCTCGTGCTTCGCGGTGACCACGATCGCCGTGCCACCCGCCCGCCGGACCGCCTCCACCGCCTCCCGGGCGCCGGGCATGGGCAGGGTCGGCTCGATGGCGTGGCTCACGTACAGCTCCCGGTAGCGGGCGCCGGCCTCGTCGATCTCCTCCTCGGGGAACCAGTGCGCCAGCTCGGCCTCCAGCGGCGGCCCGAGGCGGGTGACGGCCAGGTCGGCGTCGATGTACACGCCGGTCTCGGCGGCCAGGGCCAGATAGGTCGCCCGGATGCC
Source organism: Streptomyces sp. ATLC9 (assembly GCF_057196705.1). Lineage (NCBI taxonomy): Bacteria > Bacillati > Actinomycetota > Actinomycetes > Kitasatosporales > Streptomycetaceae > Streptomyces > Streptomyces sp. ATLC9. The sequence continues at coordinate 2,539 of NZ_JBXUOY010000430.1, forward strand.
GGGGCGTGAGTCGATCAGCGTCATGTCCAGGTCGAAGCCGACCGTCACAGCACGAGAAGCCATGCCCCACATTGTGCACTCCGCGACATAGATGGTTAGGCTCACCTAACCTGAACTGGCCGGTTCTGCGGCCTCCGTGACGCGGAGCCGGTCCTGCCCTGCCCTGTCCTGTCCCTGTCAGCCCGCACACCCTTCGAGGTCGCAGATGCCCGCCGCCCCAGCACCCGCCGTGCCCGGCCGGCCGGCGGCCGGTCCGCGC
>NZ_JBXUOY010000431.1:0-2756 GCF_057196705.1 Streptomyces sp. ATLC9
GGCCGGTGCCGGGCGGGGGCGCGGGGCCTCCTCCGGGGCCGCCGTCCGGGTCGCCGTCCGCTGTCCGGCGGCCGTGGCCGCCGACTTGCCGCTGCCCGGCCGGCCCCGGCGACTGTGACGTCCCACGACTCGTCAACCCCTGCCCGTATCGGTTTCTCCCAGCAGATCCCGGAAGGCGCTCCCCACCGCCCCGGGATATTCCATCATCGCGACGTGCCCGGCGTCGGGAAGCGCCAGCAGCCGCGATTCGCGGAACGCGGCGGCCGCCCTGCGCGCCATGCGGAACGAGACCAGCAGATCCCGTCCGCCGTAGACCAGCAGTGTCGGCGCCGACACCCGCTCGGCCTGGCGCCACAGCGCGTGCTGGCCGCCGAGAGTGTAGGCGTTCACCAGGCCGCGCGCCGACCGGGAGAGCGAGTCCCAGAAGTACGGCAGCGCCAGGCGGCGCTCGTACTCCGCCACCGCCGCCTCGAACTCCTCCCGCGACACCGCCGCCGGATCGCCGTAGCACAGCGCCAGCAGCTCCCGGGTGCGCCGCTCGGCCGTCCAGTGACGGGTCATCCGCCCGAAGAGCCTGGTCGCCCCGGGGACCGCCAGCAGCGCGGTGGGAACCGCGGTGCGCTGCGGACGCAGTTCGGGCAGGGCGGGCGAGACGAGGGTGAGGGTGCGCACCAGGTCCGGCCGGATCGCCGCGATCCGGGTGGCGACCGCGCCGCCCAGGGAGTTGCCGAACAGGTGCACCGGCCCGCGCCCGGAGACGTCGAGGTAGCGGATGACGGCGCGCGCGTGCCCGGAGACCGAGTAGTCGCCGTTGTCGGGCGGCGGCGAGTGGCCGAAGCCCGGCAGGTCGACCGCCTCGCCGTCGACCGCGTCGGCCAGCTCCAGCATCAGCGGGGACCAGTTGAGGGAGGACCCGCCCAGACCGTGGACGTACAGCGCGGCGGGCAGCCCCTCGCACCGGGCCGGCCGGCCGCGCACCGACAGCGTCAGGCCGGGCAGCGACACGGATCTGTGCGTCTCGCCCCTCCCGGCGCGCGACCGGCCCGAGGGAGGGACCTCGAACGGGGCCGCCGTCTGCGGCTGCTCGGTCGATGACATGGGGCAATGTTACGAGACGATCACCGCCGCTCCCACGTGTCCGGGGTCACACCTTCCCGGCCTCCGCGATTCCCCTCCCCTGGGCTCGTGTGGAACCCCTTCGGCCTGGAAAGGGGATCGTCATGTCTGTTGACCCCACCGACCCCGACACCTTCGACCGGTTCGAGAACGAGAACGAGGACGAGAGGCCCGCGGCCGAGCGGTTCGGAGTCGAGGCTCCCGAGGCCGACGCGGCCGAACAGCACGCGGAGGTCCTGCCCCGCACGGACACGGGACTGCCGGCCGCCGGCTCGCCGGAGGTGAACCCCGCGGACGCCGCCGAACAGGCGCGCGTCGTCGAACTGGACGAGGACGATTACCGCTGAACCGCCACATCCCGCGTTCGAGGCGCGGATTTCCGTGCCCGCCGGACGCACAGGTCGTTTACCCAAAAGTACGATGGCGGACGCAGCGCACCCGCGCGCGGAAGACCGACGACCTCTCTCCGGATTCCCCGGGCCCCAAACCCCGGGGCTCGGTCCGGGCCCTGCCCGGGAGGCGTTCCAGGGAGACCCCAGGAGGCGAGCGTGACAGCCATCGAGCAGACCGAGGCACGCCCGCGTGGCACACGGCTGCCACGCCGGGCCCGACGCAACCAGTTGCTCGGTGCGGCACAGGAGGTGTTCGTCGCCCAGGGCTACCACGCCGCGGCCATGGACGACATCGCCGAGCGCGCGGGCGTCAGCAAGCCGGTGCTGTACCAGCACTTCCCCGGCAAGCTCGACCTGTACCTGGCCCTGCTCGACCAGCACTGCGAGGCGCTGGTCCGGTCGGTGCGCGCGGCACTGGCCTCGACCTCGGACAACAAGCACCGGGTCGCGGCGACGATGGACGCCTACTTCGCGTACGTGGAGGACGAGGGCGGGGCCTTCCGGCTGGTCTTCGAGTCCGACCTGACCAACGAGCCCGCGGTGCGCAACCGTGTGGACAAGGTGAGCCTGGACTGCGCCGAGGCGGTCAGCGAGGTGATCTCCGAGGACACCGACCTGCCCCCGGACCAGGCGATGCTGCTGGCCGTCGGCCTGTGCGGCATGGCGCAGATCACCGCCCGGTACTGGCTGAGCGCCGGGCAGGAGATCCCTCGCGACACCGCCACCAAGCTCATCTCCTCGCTCTCCTGGCGGGGCATCGCGGGCTTCCCGATGCACGGCTGAGGCCCGGCCGCCCTCCGTCGCGCCGCCACGCGGTGTTCGCTGTCGGCGTGCGGTCGCGAGCGGTTCACCGCCTCCGCGAGGGCTAATGTTGCTGACATGACGGCGCGGCCCGCCCGCGCACCCCGCCCCGGCTCAGCCAGGGAGAATCACCAACCGTTCGGAAGGGACATAGCCGTGGAGGTCAAGATCGGCGTGCAGCACGCGCCCCGCGAGATCGTTCTGGAGAGCGGGCAGACGGCCGAGGAGATCGAGCGCACCGTCGCCGAGGCGCTGACCGGCAAGTCGCAGCTGCTCAGCCTGGTGGACGAGCACGGTCGCCGGGTGGTCGTCCCGGCCGACCGGCTGGCCTACGTGGACATCGGCGAGCCCAGCGGCCGCAAGGTGGGCTTCGGGGCTCTGTAGGACTCCGCGCAGGGCTCCGCGGGTCCACCGGGGGTGGATCGGGGGGGGGGGGGGGGGGGGGCG
>NZ_JBXUOY010000432.1:0-2752 GCF_057196705.1 Streptomyces sp. ATLC9
GGGGGGCACCGGGCGGGTCGCCGGGTAATTCAAGGGCTGGGGGGGGCCGGCCGCCCGGGGGGCCCCCCCGCTCCGCTGTCGTGCGCGCTGACGGTGCGGGCCGGTGTGCGGGCGGTCGCCGGGGCGACCCCGAGACGGTACGGGGGTCCGTCCCCCTTCCGGGGGTGGAGGCGGCGGCCCGCCTCCACCCTGAGAGGGACCCGGCACCGGGACCTGGGGGCGATCCGGGGCGAGGGGCGCGGATCCTAGCGTTGGGCCATGACCACGCATGGGACGGCCGCGACCGTGACGCCGCTGACCTTCACCTCGTACGTACGGGCCCGCGGGCCGGTGCTGCTGCGCACGGCGCGCTCGCTCACCGCCAGTCCGAGCGACGCCGAGGACCTGCTCCAGACGGCGCTGACCAAGACCTATCTGGCCTGGGAGCGGATCGAGGACCGGCGCGCGCTCGACGGCTACGTGCGCCGCGCGCTGGTGAACACGCGCACCTCGCAGTGGCGCAAGCGCCGGGTGGACGAGTTCTCCTGCGAGGAACTGCCGGAGCCCGAGCCGGTGCCCGGCCCCGACCCCGCCGAGCGGCAGGCCGTGCGCGACGCGGTGTGGCGGGCGGTGCTGGCGCTCCCGGAGCGGCAGCGGGTCATGGTGACCCTGCGCTACTACGAGGATCTGAGCGAGGCGCAGACCGCGGCGGTGCTCGGGGTCTCGGTCGGCACGGTCAAGAGCGCGGTGTCGCGGGCGCTGGCCAAGCTCCGTGAGGACCCGCGGCTCCTGGCGGACGTGCTGGGCGGCGAGACGGAGGGGGGAGCGCGGGGTGCTCGGGGGAGCGCCGGCGGGGACGGGAGCGGCCCGGGGGGACTGAGGGGCGCGGGTGGCTTCGAGGGGGAGGCGGCGGCCGCCGCGTAGCGGCGTGTCCCGGGGGAAAGACGGCGACATATCCGGGTCCGGCCTAGTGACATACCGACCGGTCGGTGGCAGGCTTCCCGCAACGACCGCGCCGCCCGCTCGCGGCGGCGGCGCACGTATATCTCGTTCACGGGAGGCCCCGGTGCTGAGCACGATGCAAGACGTACCGCTGACCGTCTCGCGCATTCTGCGACACGGAACCACGGTGCACGGAAAATCGCGGATCACGACCTGGACCGGGGAAGGCGAACCGCACCGCAGGACCTTCGCCGAGGTCGGCGCCCGCTCCGCCCAGCTCGCCCACGCCCTGCGCGACGGGCTCGGGGTGGCCCCGGGCGACCGCGTGGCGACCCTGATGTGGAACAACGCCGAGCACGTCGAGGCGTACTTCGCCATTCCCTCCATGGGTTCGGTGCTGCACACCCTCAACCTCCGGCTGCCCGCCGAGCAGCTCGCGTGGGTCGTGGGCCATGCGGCCGACAGGGTCGTGCTGGTCAACGGCTCGCTGCTGCCGCTGGTCGCGCCGCTGCTGCCCAAGCTGGAGCCGGTCGAGCACATCGTGGTCGTCGGCCCCGGCGACACCTCCCTGCTGGAGGGCTGCCGCCCGGCCGTCCACGAGTACGAGGCGCTGATAGAGGGCCGGCCGACCTCGTACGACTGGCCCGAGGTGGACGAGCGCGAGGCCGCGGCCATGTGCTACACCTCCGGCACCACCGGCGACCCCAAGGGCGTCGTCTACTCCCACCGTTCCGTCTACCTGCACTCCATGCAGGTCAACATGGGCGAGTCGATGGGGCTGACGGACGCGGACACCACTCTGCCGGTGGTGCCGATGTTCCACGTCAACGCCTGGGGCCTGCCGCACGCCGTCTTCATGACCGGCGTCAACCTGCTGATGCCCGACCGCTTCCTCCAGCCGGCCCCGCTCGCCGCGATGATCGAGGCCGAGAGGCCCACCCACTCGGCGGCCGTGCCCACCATCTGGCAGGGGCTGCTGGCGGAGCTGGCCGCCAACCCGCGCGACATCTCCTCCATGAGGAACGTCACCATCGGCGGCTCGGCCTGCCCGCCCTCCCTGATGCGGGAGTTCGGCGAGAAGTACGGGGTCACCGTCACCCACGCCTGGGGCATGACCGAGACCTCCCCGCTGGGCACCGTCGCACACCCGCCGGGCGGGCTGAGCGAGGAGGAGGCGTGGCCGTACCGCGTCAGCCAGGGCCGCTTCCCGGCCTCCGTCGAGGCGCGGCTGATCGGCCCGGACGGCAGCGAGATGCCGTGGGACGGGGAGTCCGCCGGTGAGCTGGAGGTGCGCGGCCCCTGGATCGCCGGGGCGTACTACGGGGGCGCGGACGCCGAGCCCCTGCGCCCCGAGGACAAGTTCAGCCCCGACGGCTGGCTGCGTACCGGCGACGTCGGCGTGATCACCCCCGACGGCTATCTGACGCTGACCGACCGCGCCAAGGACGTCATCAAGTCCGGCGGCGAGTGGATCTCCTCGGTGGAGCTGGAGAACCACCTGATGGGCCACCCGGCCGTCGCCGAGGCCGCCGTCGTGGCCGTGCCCGACGAGAGGTGGGGCGAGCGCCCGCTGGCCACGGTCGTCCTCAGGGAGGGCGCGGGCGAGGTGTCGTACGAGGACCTGCGCGAGTTCCTCTCCGGCAAGGTCGCCCGCTGGCAGCTGCCCGAACGGTGGGCGGTGATTCCGGCGGTGCCGAAGACGAGCGTCGGCAAGTTCGACAAGAAGGTGATCCGGGCGCAGTACGCGCGGGGGGAGCTGGAGGTCACCCGGCTCTGACCGCGCACGGCGCGCACGGACCGCGGCGGCGGCCCGGACGGGGACTCCCCGTCC
>NZ_JBXUOY010000433.1:0-2723 GCF_057196705.1 Streptomyces sp. ATLC9
CCGGCACGGCGTGCGCGGCCCGGCGGCCGGAGAGGCGGGTCTCGGGCGGGCGGGCGAACGGCAGCGTGTCGGCGGCCGGTCCGGCCGGCCGCGGACGCCGTGCGAACAGCTCCAGGTAGACGCCGCGGAACGCCGCGACGTTCTGCTCCACGGTGAACAGCTCCTGCGCCCGGGCCCGCGCCGCGGCGCCCAGCCGGGCACGGCGGGCCGGATCGCGCAGCAGGGCCGCGCAGGCGGCGGCCAGAGCGCGGGGGTTGCGCGGCGGCACCACGAGCCCCGTGCCGCCGATGGCCTCGCACACCGCCCCGACGTCCGTGGAGACCGTGGCCCGGCCGGCGAACATCGCCTCGACCAGGGAGACCGGGAAGCCCTCCACCACGCTGGAGAGCACGACGACGTCGGCGGAGGCGTAGGCGTCGGCGAGCCGGGGGAGCGCGGGGTCGCCGATCCGTGCGAAGCACACCGGGTTCTCCCCGACGCCGAAGGGGCCGGCGGCCTCGTCGGGGAAGAGCTGCGCGGCCAGCGCACGGCAGTGCGCCAGATACCGCGCCGCCTCCGGATCCCCCTCCGGGGCGGGGCCGCCGGGCCGCTCGGCGATCAGCAGCCGGGTGCCGGGCACGGCCCTGCGGACCTCGGCGAAGGCGTGCAGCAGGCCGGTCAGATCCCTGGCGGGAGCGGTCCTCCCGACCCACACCAGCACCGGCTTCGGCTGTTTCCGCCCCGCGTCCTCCTCGATCCCGGTCAGCTGCGACGCGTCCATGCCCGGGTGGACCGTGCGCAGCCGCACGCGGTCCGCCCCGCACCTCTCCTGCCAGCGCCGGGCGTGGGCGTTGCCCGAGGTGACCAGCTCGGCCCGGCGGTACGCCTCGCGCGCCAGGTTCCCGTGGAGGGAGGCGAGGAGGGCGCGTACCGGCGCGCTCACGGCGTCCGGCGCGACGGCGTGGGCGGCGCTGGCGAGGTAGTGCTCGCGCAGCCGCACGCCGTACTCGGTCACCAGCAGCGGAGTGCCGAAGAGGCGACGGGCCAGCAGGCCGGGCAGTGCGGCGGGGCCGCCGCCCACCGCGTGGCAGATGTCCGCGGTCGCGAGCCCGGGGGTCTTCCCGGTCCCGTACCAGTCCAGCGACAGAGGCCTCAGCACCCTCTCCGCCTGCCCGGCGACCATGAGCAGGTCGACCGGCGTCGCGGAGCGCACGGTCCGGAGTGCGCCGGGGGCGCGGCACGCGCTCTCCAGCAGCCGGACCGCCTGCTCGGAGCGGAGGGCCGCGGCGAGCCCGCCGTGCTCCCGGGCCAGGTCGGCCAGCCCGTGGAGGCCGTCGGCGAAACGGTCCGCCTCGGCGGCGGCACCCGCGTCCGCCACGTCCTTCGCCCCCGCGTACCCCGCACCGGTGCAGACCGCGCGGGCCAGGTCCGCGAAGTGCTCCCCGAACCGGCGCCCGAAGCGCCGCCCGTGTCCGCCCCGGCGCCCGCGGCCCCCGGGGGCGGGACCCCACAGCGGGGCGGTGCGCACCCGCCGGACGTTCTCCGGCAGCGCGGGCCAGGCGCCCTCCCTGTGCCGCTCGTCGCGGCCGAGCGCGTGGACCTCGAAATCGTGGCCGCTCAGACCGCGCACCAGCCGGTCGCACCACACGTACGAGTCACCACCCGGATATGGATAACCACCTTCCGTGAGCAGTGCGATGCGCACCAGTCCGCCCCCGTTCCTCCTCCAGGCCGCCGGCCGTCGCCGCGGCGTCGCGGGAAGACGTTATGTGCGAGGCGGGGCGGAACGGCGGACGGTTGTCCGCCACACCACCGGAAGGGGTGAACTACCGTGACTTTCCGAGCGGTTGGCCGTTCGACCCGCCACCGGGGGCCGGATGGCGGGTCAGGCGTCAGGAAAGGGCCAGGCGTTGGGCCGGCAGGTCGCCCCGCCCACCGTCAGGTACTTCGTCTGCTGCATCATCACCGGCGCCAGGGCGCCTTCCTTCGGGCAGTTCACATGCCCCTTGCCGAGCCGGTGGCCCACCTCGTGGTTGATGAGCATCTCCCGGTACTCCCGGATCCGGTCCGGGCCGAAGGTCCGCGCACCGCGCGCCCACCGGTATGCGTTGATCATGATGCGCTCGGTCGAGGCCGAGTCGCACGAGACGTTGTCGACAGTGGTGTCCAGGCCCGATCTGGCGCACCAGTGCGCGGTGGTGGAGGGGGAGGCGAGCGTGATCACGAAGAACGGTTCGCCGCCCCCGGGCTTCTCCGAGACCCGCTCGAAGGTTCGGACACCCCCGTGGCCCCAGCTCCGCTCGTCGTTGAGGGTGCGGTGGACGGCCTCGGCGAACAGTTCCCCGTCCAGCGGCAGTCCCTCCTCGACATCGACCCGGTAGTGGATGACGTCCCCCTTGCCGGGCGCCCCGTCCCGCCCGGCGACGGCGGCGAGCCGGCCCGAGCCCTCGAAGTCCGGTGCCAGGTCGAAGAGCCGCCCCATCCGCTCGCCGTAGGGGGCCTGCGCTCCGGACGGGGCCTGCTCCCCGTCCGCCCCGCCCGAGGGGGTGGGGCGCGCCTCGGACCGGGAGGCGTCCGGGGCGCCCGCGCGCGGAGCGTCCCCTCCGGCCCGCAACTGCTGGTCCATACCGCTTCTGCCGTCGGCGACCTGCCCGGCCACCACGACGGCCAGCACGGTGGTCACGGCCGCGGCCGCGACCCCGGTGAAGGCCCGGCCGCGCCCGCCGTGTGCGCCGCGCCCGCCC
>NZ_JBXUOY010000434.1:0-2723 GCF_057196705.1 Streptomyces sp. ATLC9
GGCGCGGCGCGTGTCCGCCGCGCCCGCCGGCCCGTCGTCAGCCGCACCAGCGGTAGTACAGTTCCGGCCGTCCCACCTGCCCGTACCGCGGGGTGCGCTCGGCCTGCCCGGCGCCGGCCAGGTACTCCAGGTAGCGGCGGGCGGTGATCCGGTTGACACCCACCCGCCGGGCCGCCGCGGAGGCGGTCAGCCCTTCTCCGGCGGCCGAGCGCAGCGCGGAGGTGACCGCCTCCAGGGTGGCGGGGCTCAGCCCCTTGGGCAGCGTGACGCGCCCCGGCGCCCGCAGGGCGGCCAGTGCCCGGTCCACCTCCGCCTGGCTGCCGGCCTCCGCGCCCGCGCAGGTGAGCGTCTCCCGGAAACGGGCGTAGCGCTGGAGCCTCTCGCGCAGCGTGGGGAAGGTGAAGGGCTTGAGCACGTGCTGCACCACTCCGAGCGAGACCCCCTCGCGCACGACGGCCAGGTCGCGGGCCGAGGTGACGGCGAAGACGTCGGCGGTGTGGCCCGCCGCGCGCAGCGCCCGCACCAGTGCCAGGCCGTGGCCGTCGGGGAGGTAGAGGTCCAGCAGGATCAGATCGATGTCCAGCTGCTCCAGGGCCCGGCCGGCCTCCGCCCGGGAGGGCGCCACCCCCGCGACGGCGAAGCCCGGCACCCGGGAGACGTACAGGGCGTGGGCGTCGGCGGCCACGGGGTCGTCCTCGACCACCAGCACTCTGATCGGCTCGGGCCCCGCACCGCTCCCGGCCCCCGGCCCGGTCACGCCGTCGTCCCCGCCGCGGCGCGCAGCGGCAGCCGTACGGTGAACTCCGCGCCGCCGCCGGGCGCACCGGTCAGCTCCACGGTGCCGCCGTGCCGCCGCGCGGTCTGCCGTACCAGTGCCAGGCCCAGCCCCCGGCTCGCGGGCTCGCCGACCTTGGTGGACCAGCCGCGCCGGAAGACCTCTCCGGCCTCCCGCGCCCCGATGCCCGGCCCGGTGTCGGCCACGCGCAGCAGCAGCTCGTGCTCCGAGGCCCGCACGGTCACCGTGATCCGGGCGGCGGTGTCCCCGGCGTCGCGGGACGCGATGGTACAGGATGTGGCGGTGCAGGACGCGGCGTCGAGCGCGTTGTCGATCAGGTTGCCCAGCACCGTCACCAGGTCCCGGGCGGGCAGGTCCGGAGGCAGCAGGCCGTCGTCGACGCAGCTGTCCGGGGTGAGCACCAGCTCCACCCCGTGCTCGTTGGCCTGCGCCGCCTTGCCCAGCAGCAGCGCGGCCAGCACCGGCTCGGCGACCGCCGCGACCACCTGGTCGGTCAGCGCCTGGGCCAGCTCCAGCTCGGCGGTGGCGAACCGGACCGCCTCCCGCTCGCGCCCCAGCTCGATCAGGGAGACGACGGTGTGCAGCCGGTTGGCGGCCTCGTGCGCCTGCGAACGCAGTGCCTCAGCGAAGCCGCGCACCGAGTCCAGCTCGCCGGTGAGCGCCTGGAGTTCGGTGTGGTCGCGCAGGGTGACCACCGTGCCGCGCAGGTCGCGCGCCGATACCGGCGAGGTGTTCACCACGACCACCCTCTCGTCGGTCAGATGGACCTCGTCCACCCGTGGCCCGGAGGCCAGCAGCGCCCCGGTCAGCGGCGCGGGCAGCCCCAGTTCGGCGACGCCCAGCCCCACGGCCTCGCGTCCGGCCAGGCCGAGCAGCTCGCGGGCGCCGTCGTTGATCAGGACGATGCGGCACCGCCCGTCGAGCATGACCAGTCCCTCGCGTACGGCGTGCAGCGTGGCCTGGTGATAGGCGTACATCCGGCTCAGCTCGGCGGCGTTCATGCCGTGAGTGTGGCGGCGCAGCCGGGTGTTGATCACATAGGTGCCCAGCCCGCCGGTCAGCACCGCGCCCGAGGCCACCGCGAGCAGGGCGGCCGCCTGCCGCTCCACCTCGTCGGAGATCCGCTCGACGGCTATCCCGGCGCTCACCAGCCCCACGATCCGCCCGCCGCCGTCGCGGACGGGGGTGACCGCCCGCACCGAGGGACCGAGCGTCCCGGTGTAGGTCTCGTGGAAGGTCTCGCCGCGCAGGGCGGGGCCGGTGTTGCCCACGAAGCGCAGGCCGATGCGGTCCGGCTCGGGGTGCGTCCAGCGGATGCCGTGCGGATCCATGATCGTGACGAAGGTGACGCCGGTGTCGCGGCGGACCCGCTCGGCGTACGGCTGGAGGAGCGCGCTCGGATCCGGCGACCCGATCGCCTCCACGACCGAGGGCGAGCGGGCGATCGCGACGGCGGTGGCGGTGGCGCGGTGCCGGGCGGCGGCCTCGGCCTGCCGCCGGTCGTTGAGACAGGCGAACAGGGCGCATCCGGCCACCGCGGCGACCACCACCACGACCTGCATCGCGAAGAGCCGGCCTGCCAGACTGCGGGGGCGGGACAGACGCATGGGTCCCAGTCTGCCCGCTCGCCCGCCCCGGCGACCCCCGTACCGCGACGGAGGCCGGTCCTCGCCGGGATCCGGAACAACCGGAGTCCCGCCTTCCGAACGGTTTTCTGCGCACGTAATGCACACAACCGTGATCGACCCCACCGCCGGGTGCATAGTCGCCAGGGCTCCACGCGGGACCCCGCCCCCCACCGGGCCCGCCGCCGGAGAGCCCGCGGGCGTACGACCTCCCCGTGGACGCCCCGGGCCACCCGTGGCGGCCCTGCCCCGGCCCCCCCTGTCTCCTATAAAAAAATACGAGCCCAAGATACCCAACTGGT
>NZ_JBXUOY010000435.1:0-2723 GCF_057196705.1 Streptomyces sp. ATLC9
CGCCGGGCCTCCGCCCCCGCGGGTCCGCCGCAGGCGGCCGCGCAGAGCGCGGAGCAGGAGCCCGCCGCCAAGGCGGCGGCACCTTCCGAGTCCGCCGTACCGGCCGCCGAGGAGCAGCAGGCACCCGCCCGTGCCCGGCGGCGCACCCGCAGGACCGCGGAGAAGGCCGCTCAGCAGGAGACCGCTCAGGAGGGGACCGCGGGGGAGGAGCCCGCCGCTGAGGAGCCGGCCCGGGTGTCGGCGGAGGTCTCCGCCTCGGCCGGGGCCCCCGCAGAGGCGGAGAAGCCCGCGCGGACCCGGAAGTCCGCGAAGGTGCGGGCGGCGGAGGCCGAGAAGCCCGCGCAGGCCGGGACGCCGAAGGAGGCCGCAGAGCCCGCCGAGGCCGAGCCCGCCCCTTCCCGGCGCTCCCGCGGGAAGCCGCCGACGGCGCCGGTGGCGGTGTTCCAGGCGCCCGTGTTCGCCGAGCCGGTCTTCCAGACCCCCGAGACCGCCGCGGCGGCCGCCGCCGAGTCCGACGAGGAGGAGCCGGAGACCTCCGAGGAGTACGAGGCCGAGGCCGCCGGCACCGCGGAGGCCGAGCGCGAGGAGCGCGCCGCGGCCCGCCGCCGTCGCCGCCGCCGGGGCGGAGAGTCCGACGGCCGGGACGAGCGCGAGGAGCGGACCGCCGGGAACGGCGGAGAGGCCGCGGAGGCCGCGGAGATCCGGGCCGGGACCGGAGCCGCCGACGAGGGCGGCGAGGAGGACGAGGAGACCTACGGCCGGGGCGAGACGGACGAGGGCGAGGAGCGCCCCTCACGCCGCCGCCGCCGTGGCGGGCGCCGCCGCCGTCGCGGTTCCGACGCCGAGGACGCCGGCGAGGGCGAGGAGGGCGACGAGACCCGCGAGAGCGCCGACGGGAGCGGCCGGGAGGACGAGGAGCGGGGCGAGGGCGCCGAGGAGCACCAGGGCGCCTCCAGCAGCACCTCGCGACGCCGTCGCCGTCGCCGCCGCCGCAGCGGCGAGGCCGAGCCCCAGGCAGCCGAGGCGGCCCAGGACGACGACCCGGAGCGCACGGTCGTCAAGGTGCGCGAGCCGCGGAAGAAGAAGGACGAGCCGTCCGAGAGCGCCGACGGCGTGCAGTCCATCAAGGGCTCCACCCGTCTGGAGGCCAAGAAGCAGCGCCGTCGCGAGGGCCGCGAGCAGGGCCGCCGCCGCGTCCCGATCATCACCGAGGCCGAGTTCCTGGCCCGCCGTGAGGCGGTCGAGCGCGTCATGGTCGTCCGCCAGAGCGGCGAGCGCACCCAGATCGGGGTGCTGGAGGACAACGTCCTCGTCGAGCACTTCGTCAACAAGGAGCAGGCCACCAGCTACGTCGGCAACGTCTACCTGGGCAAGGTCCAGAACGTCCTGCCGTCGATGGAGGCCGCCTTCGTCGACATCGGCAAGGGACGCAACGCCGTCCTGTACGCCGGTGAGGTGAACTTCGAGGCGCTGGGCCTGTCCGGCGGTCCGCGCCGCATCGAGACCGCGCTCAAGTCCGGCCAGTCCGTCCTGGTCCAGGTGACCAAGGACCCGATCGGCCACAAGGGCGCCCGGCTGACCAGCCAGGTCTCCCTCCCCGGCCGCTACCTGGTCTACGTGCCCGAGGGCTCGATGACCGGCATCAGCCGCAAGCTGCCGGACACCGAGCGGGCCCGGCTCAAGCAGATCCTCAAGCGGATCGTCCCCGAGGACGCGGGCGTCATCGTCCGCACCGCCGCCGAGGGCGCCAGCGAGGACGAGCTGCGCCGCGACGTCGAGCGGCTCCAGGCGCAGTGGGAGGACATCCAGAAGAAGGCCCGCAAGGGCGGTGCGCCGACGCTGCTCTACGGCGAGCCGGACATGACCGTCCGGGTCGTCCGCGACATCTTCAACGAGGACTTCTCCAAGGTCGTCATCAGCGGCGACCAGGCGTGGGAGACGATCCACGGGTACGTCTCGCACGTCGCGCCCGACCTGGCCGACCGGCTCCAGCGCTGGACCTCCGAGGTGGACGTCTTCGCCACCTACCGGATCGACGAGCAGCTGATGAAGGCGCTGGACCGCAAGGTCTGGCTGCCCAGCGGCGGATCGCTGGTCATCGACCGCACCGAGGCGATGGTCGTGATCGACGTCAACACCGGCAAGTTCACCGGCCAGGGCGGGAACCTGGAGGAGACGGTCACCAGGAACAACCTGGAGGCGGCCGAGGAGATCGTGCGCCAGCTCAGGCTGCGCGACCTCGGCGGCATCATCGTGATCGACTTCATCGACATGGTGCTGGAGTCCAACCGCGACCTGGTGATGCGGCGTCTGCTGGAGTGCCTGGGCCGCGACCGCACCAAGCACCAGGTGGCCGAGGTCACCTCGCTGGGGCTGGTCCAGATGACGCGCAAGCGGGTCGGTCAGGGGCTGCTGGAGTCCTTCTCCGAGACCTGTGTGCACTGCAACGGCCGGGGCCTGATCGTCCACATGGACCAGGTGCAGGCCCAGGGCGGCGGCGGTGGCGGCAAGCGCGGCAGGAAGAAGGGCAAGGCTCCGGCCCAGCAGCCCGAGACCCCCGTCGAGGCCCCCGCGCCCTCCGCGGAGGAGCCGGCGGCCGAGACGCTCGCCGAGGTGGCGGCGGAGGCCGCCGTGCCGGCCGCGCTGCCGGAGCCGGAGTTCGTCCCGGACGAGGACCTGTACAGCAGCGCGGCCGAGGCCGAGGAGGCCGCCCGGCGCGGCCG
>NZ_JBXUOY010000436.1:0-2720 GCF_057196705.1 Streptomyces sp. ATLC9
GGGGTGAGTCCGCCGGGGGTGACAGCACAGCGGCCATCCGCGAGGCCTCGGAGAAGGTGGCGGCCACCAGCCAGAAGCTGGGCCAGGCCCTGTACGCCGACGCCCAGGGCCAGCAGGCCGCGGGCGGCGAGGCCGGTGCCGCCGGTGCCGGCGGGAAGGCCGGCGGCGCGGACGAGGACGTGGTGGACGCCGAGATCGTCGACGACGACAAGCCCAAGGGTGGTGCGGCGTGACGGAGGAGACCCCGGGTTTCGAGCAGGAGCCCGACGTCCCCGCCGAGCCGGGCGAGCCGGGCGAGCGGCCCGGTGACGCGGCGCGGGACTCCAAGGCCGCCGAGGAGGCGGCCGAGGAAGCGGCTCCCGGTGGGTCCGGGGTGTCCGGGGACGCCGAGCGGGGGACGGCGCTGACCGCCCAGCTCGACCAGACCCGTACGGCGCTGAACGAGCGCACCCAGGACCTGCAGCGGCTCCAGGCGGAGTTCTCCAACTACCGCCGCCGGGTCGAGCGGGACCGGGTGGCGGTCAAGGAGATCGCCATCGCCAACGTGCTCACCGAACTGCTGCCGGTGCTCGACGACATCGGTCGCGCCCGGGACCACGGCGAACTGGTCGGCGGCTTCAAGTCGGTGGCCGAGTCGCTGGAGACGGTCGTGGCGAAGATGGGCCTGCAGCAGTTCGGCAAGGAGGGCGAGGCCTTCGACCCGACGGTGCACGAGGCCCTGATGCACTCGTACTCGCCCGACGTCACCGAGACGACGTGCGTGCAGATCCTCCAGCCCGGGTATCGCATCGGCGAGCGCACGATCCGCCCCGCGCGGGTCGGCGTGGCCGAGCCCCAGCCGGGCGCGCAGCCCGCCAAGGGCGGGGACCAGCAGGCGGAGACGGCAGCTGATGAGGAGAGCGGTGGCCCCGAGCAGGGCTGACGCGAGGGAACACCGGGAGGAGGGACGCCGGGGATGAGTACCAAGGACTTCGTGGAGAAGGACTACTACAAGGTCCTCGGCGTCCCCAAGGACGCCACCGAGGCGGAGATCAAGAAGGCGTACCGGAAGCTCGCCCGCGAGTTCCACCCGGACGCCAACAAGGGCGACGCCCGGGCCGAGGAGCGCTTCAAGGAGGTCTCCGAGGCCCATGACGTCCTGGGCGATCCCAAGCGCCGCAAGGAGTACGACGAGGCCCGCGCGCTCTTCGGCACCGGCGGTTTCCGCGCCGGCCCGGGGGCGGGCGGCCCCGGCGGCTTCAACTTCGACCTGGGCGACCTCTTCGGGGGCGCCCAGGGCGGCGGCGGGCCCGGGGCGGGCGGCTTCGGCGGCGGCCTCGGGGATGTCTTCGGCGGGCTGTTCGGCCGGGGCGGCGGCGCGGGCACGCGTACCCAGCCGCGCCGCGGCCAGGACGTCGAGTCCGAGGTGACGCTCAGCTTCACCGAGGCGGTGGACGGGGCCACGGTCCCGCTGCGGATGTCCAGCTCGGCGGCGTGCAAGGCCTGCGCGGGCACCGGCGACAAGAACGGCACCCCCAGGGTCTGCCCGACCTGCGTCGGCACCGGCCAGGTCAGCCGGGGCGGCGGGGGCGGATTCTCGCTCACCGACCCGTGCGTGGACTGCAGGGGCCGCGGCCTGATCGCACAGGACCCGTGCGAGGTCTGCAAGGGCAGCGGCAGGGCCACCAGCTCGCGCACCATGCAGGTCCGCATCCCCGCCGGGGTCTCCGACGGGCAGCGCATCCGGCTGCGCGGCAAGGGCGCTCCGGGCGAGCGCGGCGGCCCGAACGGCGATCTGTACGTCGTGGTGCACGTCGAGCCGCACCCGGTGTTCGGCCGCAAGGGTGACAACCTGACCGTCACCGTGCCCGTCACCTTCACGGAGGCGGCACTCGGCGGCGAGATCAAGGTGCCCACCCTGGGCGGCCCGCCGGTCACCCTGAGGCTCCCGGCCGGCACGCCGGGCGGCCGGACGATGCGTGCCCGCGGAAAAGGGGCGGTGCGCAAGGATGGCACCAGGGGCGACCTGTTGGTCACCATAGAGGTGACGGTCCCGGGGGAGCTGAGCGACAAGGCGAGGGACCTGCTGGAGTCCTACCGTGACGCGACCGCGGGCGAGGACCCGCGGGCGGCGCTGTTCAAGGCCGCGAAGGGAGAATGACCGATATGGACGGCTACGGCCGCGGACGACAGGGCCAGGGGCATGGGCGCGCCAACCCGTACGAGCTGACGGACGAGTCACCGGTCTACGTCATCTCCGTCGCGGCCCAGCTCTCCGGGCTCCACCCGCAGACGCTGCGGCAGTACGACCGGCTCGGTCTCGTCTCCCCAGACCGTGCTGCCGGGCGCGGCCGCCGCTACTCGGCGCGGGACATCCAGCTCCTGCGCCAGGTGCAGCGGCTGTCGCAGGACGAGGGCATCAACCTCGCGGGCATCAAGCGCATCATCGAACTGGAGAACCAGGTCGCGGCCCTCCAGGCCAGGGTGGCCGAGCTCCAGCAGGCGGTGGAGGGCGCGGCGGTGGCCATGCGCCGGCGCGAGGCGCAGGTGCACGCCTCCTACCGCCGCGATCTGGTGCCCTACCACGATGTGCGGCAGTCCAGCGCACTGGTGGTCTGGCGGCCCCAGCGCTCCGCCGACTGATCCGCGCTCAGCGCGGCGCCGGGGGCGCGGGCCCCTGAGACCCCCACGGCCCGGCCGCCGGCTTCCCGGCCGGGCCGGAGGCCGTCGCGGGCCCGGGC
>NZ_JBXUOY010000437.1:0-2719 GCF_057196705.1 Streptomyces sp. ATLC9
ACACCTCTTGGGTCTCGTGGGCTCGGTGTTGTTTATAAGAGCCCCGGCGGGGGAGGGGCGGGGGGCGCGCCCCGGCCGCCGGCCCGGGGGAGCGGGCCGCCCCGCGCGCCGCACGGGCACCCTCGCCTTCGTCGAGAGCCCGGTGCAGCTCCTCAATGTCCTGGAGTGGGCCCACACCCGGGCCCACACCGCGCGGGGCACGGGGGAGGTGAGCGGCGGCCTGACCGTGGTCGTCCTGCCGCCGCGGGAGGCGATGACGCGCGGCCAGCTGCGGCGGATGGCCGAGCTGGCGCGCGACGAGGGGATCACGGTCCGCTGGGAGGAGGCGCGCGGCGGCGCGGGCGCGCCGCTGCGGACGGTCGCCTCCCTGCTGGGCCCGCTGCGCCGCGCCGCGCGGATCGTGGTGGGCGACCCGTTCTCGCGGTACGTGCAGCTGCTGCTCTCCCTCGCCCGCACCGAGGGGGCCGCGCCGGGACCGGGGGGACCGGGGGGCGTGGTGGTGGTCGACGACGGGACGGCCACCATGGAGTTCGTCACCCAGCTCGCCCGCGGCGAGCGCCTGGTGCGATGGCACCGCAGGGGAGCGGGGGGAGCGCGTGCCGCGCTCTTCGCGCCCGTCTCCGCCTCCGCCCGCCGCCGGATGACACCGTCTGCGCAGCAGCGGGTCGAGGTGTTCAGCTCGATGCCGGTCGAGGCGCCCGAGCACGTCTCCGTCACCCGCAACGACTTCGCCTGGACCCGCGCCCGCTTCGGCCCGCCCGCGCTCACCGGCGGCACCGACCTGGTGGGCACCTCGCTGGTGGAGACCGGTGTGGTGGATCCCGAACGCTATCTGGAGGCCGTCGCCTCCCTGACCCGGGCCCACGGCGCCACCCGCTACTTCGCCCACCGCCGCGAGAGCCCGGAGAAGCTGCACCGCATAGCGTCGGGGACGGGGCTGGAGATCGTACGGCCGGACCTCCCGCTGGAACTGGTGGCCCGCCGAGGCCCCGTAGGCCGCACCATGGTGAGCTTCCCCTCCACCGTCGTCCACACCCTCCCGCTGGCCCTGGCCGGCACCGGGGTGACGGTGGCGGTCTGCGACGTGGACCCGGCCTGGCTGACGGAGGGCGCCTCGCCACGCGCCCGGGGCTTCCTCTCCGGTGTCACCGGCACCGCGCGGGGGGTGCGGCGGCTGCCGTCGGCCCCGCCCGCCCCGTGAGCGCGGTGGGCGCGCCCCGTCCCGCATACCGGACGGGGTGAGCCGAGCGGAATCGGAGGTCATACCCATCCGCATCAGGCCGTATGCGACCGCCGGTTCGTTTTTCTCCTCTACGGAGGGTGAACTTTCGCTGTTCTCTCTGCACACGGCTGTCACCTGGGCTTACCCTCGACAGGGTGAGTCAGTTGTTGTCGCCAGAGTCCAGTATCCGGACCACCGATGAGACGGCGCTGCCCGGCGCCGTGCCGGAGGCCCTCCGTGCCGAGCTCATCGCCTTCCGCCGGGACCTGCACATGCACCCCGAGCTGGGCCACCAGGAGTTCCGGACCACCGCCGCCATCAGGGAGCGGCTGGAGAAGGCCGGGCTCGCCCCCCGGGTGCTTCCCGGCGGCACGGGACTGATCTGCGACATCCACCCGGGCGGGGCGGACACCAGGCGCGGCGTGCGCCCGATGCTGGCGCTGCGCGCCGACATCGACGCGCTCCCCATCCCCGACACCAAGACCGTCCCCTACCGCTCGACGGTCCCGGACCGGGCGCACGCCTGCGGCCACGACGTGCACACCACCGCCGTGCTCGGCGCGGGGATCGTCCTGGCCGGCCTGGCACGCCGGGGCGAGCTGCCGCACTCGGTGCGGCTGCTGTTCCAGCCCGCCGAGGAGGTGCTGCCGGGCGGCGCCACCGACGCCATCGAGGCGGGGGTGCTGGAGGGGGTGGGCCGGATCGTCGCCGTCCACTGCGACCCCAAGGTCGAGGCCGGACGCATCGGCCTGCGCGCCGGCCCCATCACCTCCGCCTGCGACCGGCTGGAGCTCTCCCTCGACGGACCCGGCGGCCACACCGCGCGCCCGCATCTGACCACCGATCTGGTCACGGCGGCGGCCAAGATCGTCACCGAGGTCCCGGCGGTGCTCTCCCGCCGTGTGGACACCCGCGCCGGACTCGCCCTGACCTGGGGACGGCTGGAGGCGGGCCACGCCCCCAACGTCATCCCGCAGCACGCCGAGCTGTCCGGCACCATCCGCTGCCTGGACCTGCCCGCATGGCGGGTCGCGCCCGACCTGGTGCACGCGGCGATCGACGAGGTCGCGACGCTGCACCGCGCCAAGTTCGAACTCGACTACATCCGCGGCGTCCCCCCGGTGGTCAACGAGCAGGCCACCGCCGAGCTGCTGCGCGACGCCATGGTCTCCCGGCGCGGCCACGGCTCGGTCGAGGACACCGAGCAGAGCCTGGGCGGCGAGGACTTCTCCTGGTACCTGGAGCACGTCCCCGGCGCGATGGCCCGCCTCGGGGTGCGCCCGCCGGGCGACCGCGCGCCGCGCGACCTGCACCAGGGCGACTTCGACGTCGACGAGAGCGCCATCGCGGCGGGCGTGGAGCTGTTCACGGCCGCCGCCCTGCTGGACGCCGAGCGCGAGTAGGGCACGGGCGCCCGGGACCGTACGGCGGGGGCCGGGGGTACGCCCAGGCCCCGCGGCACGGCGGCCCGTTGCCGCAGGGCTGCCGGGGCCGGGC
>NZ_JBXUOY010000438.1:0-2713 GCF_057196705.1 Streptomyces sp. ATLC9
CGAGGTGCGCGAGGCGTTGCAGATCGGTCCGGACGCGCCGATCATCACCACCGACGCGCGGCACCGCGCGGATGCGAAGAGCGCGCTGATCACCCTGGTCGAACACGCCCTCATGGCACGCCTGCGCTGAGCACCCGCGAGCCGAGTCGCTCCCGTGCCGGGTGGCCTGGGCGGTCTTCTCCCCGCTTCCCATCGCTACCCGCGGGCCACACCTCCACACATGCGCGCGGCAGGGCCCCGCACACCGCGAGTGTGCGGGGCTTACCCTTGAGTGTCATCTCCCACCCGCGATCAACGAGGGGCAGCACCACCCGTGCGCATCGCCAGATTCTCCATCGACGGCAACGTCGCGTTCGGAGTCGTGGAAGGGGACGCCAACAGCGGCGACGGCCTCGTCCTCGACATCATCAAGGGCCACCCCTTCGCCGAGTTCGAGCGCTCGGGCAAGAGGGTCTCTCTGGACAAGGTGCGGCTGCTGCCGCCCGTGCTCCCGAACAAGGTGGTGGCCATCGGCCGCAACTACGCCGAGCACGCGGCGGAGATGGGGGGCGAGGTCCCCGAGGCGCCGGTCGCGTTCTTCAAGCCCTCCACCTCGGTGATCGGCCCCGGCGACCCGATCATCTACCCGTCCTTCTCCCGCGAGGTGCACCACGAGGCCGAGCTGGCCGTGGTCATCGGCCGGATGTGCAGCCAGGTGCCCCGGGAACGGGTGGCGGACGTGATCCTCGGCTACACCTGCGCCAACGACGTCACCGCCCGCGACATCCAGCGCAACGAGTCGCAGTGGGCCCGGGCCAAGGGCTTCGACAGTTCCTGCCCGCTGGGCCCCTGGGTGGTCACCGACATCGAACCGGCGGACCTGGCCGTCATGTGCACCGTCAACGGCGACCAGCGGCAGCTCGGCCGCACCGGCCAGATGGTGCGCTCGGTGGAGGACCTGGTCGTCCACATCACCGAGGCGATGACACTGCTCCCGGGGGACGTCATCCTCACCGGCACCCCGGCGGGCGTCGGCCTCATCAACGTCGGCGACGAGGTCGCCGTCACCATCGAAGGCATCGGCACTCTCACCAACAAGGTGATCAAGCGTGGCTAGCGCATCCGACGTACGCGTACGGTTCTGTCCCTCGCCGACCGGCAACCCCCATGTGGGCCTGGTCCGCACCGCCCTGTTCAACTGGGCGTTCGCCCGGCACCACGGCGGCACCCTGGTCTTCCGTATCGAGGACACCGACGCGGCCCGCGACTCCGAGGAGTCCTACGAGCTGCTGCTGGACTCGATGCGCTGGCTGGGCCTGGCCTGGGACGAGGGCCCCGTGGCGTTCGACGGCGCCTCCGGCGCGGGCGGCGGCCCGCACGCCCCCTACCGCCAGTCGCAGCGCCTGGACATCTACGCCGACGTCGCGCGGAAGCTGATGGAGGCCGGCCACGCCTACCGCTGCTACTGCACCGCCGAGGAGCTGGAGGAGCGGCGCGAGGCCGCGCGCAAGGCCGGGAGGCCCTCCGGCTACGACGGCAAGTGCCGTGCCCTCACCGAGGAGCAGAAGGCCGCCCACGAGGCCGAGGGCCGCGCCTCGATCGTCCGCTTCCGGATGCCGGACGAGGCGATCACTTTCACCGACCTGGTCCGCGGCGAGCTGACCTTCACCCCGGAGAACGTCACCGACTACGGCATCGTCCGCGCCAACGGCGCCCCGCTGTACACGCTGGTCAACCCGGTCGACGACGCCCTGATGGAGATCACCCACGTCCTGCGCGGCGAGGACCTGCTCTCCTCCACCCCCCGCCAGATCGCGCTGTACCGGGCACTGGCGGAGATCGGCGTGGGCAACGGGAGCACCCCGCGGTTCGGGCACCTGCCGTATGTGATGGGGGAGGGCAACAAGAAGCTCTCCAAGCGCGACCCGCAGTCCTCGCTCAACCTCTACCGCGAGCGCGGCTTCCTCCCCGAGGGCCTGCTCAACTACCTCGCTCTGCTGGGCTGGTCGATCGCCGAGGACCGGGACATCTTCTCGCTGGAGGAGATGGTCGCCGCCTTCGAGATCGGCGACGTCAACGCCAACCCGGCGCGCTTCGACCTCAAGAAGTGCGAGGCCATCAACGCCGTCCACATCCGGGAACTGGACGCCAAGGAGTTCATCGCCCGCTGTGAGCCGTGGCTGACCGCCCCGCACGCCCCCTGGGCGCCCGAGAGCTTCGACCGCGCCGCCTTCGAGGCGCTCGCGCCCCTGGCCCAGACCCGTCTGACGGCTCTGTCCGACATCACCGCCAACGTCGACTTCCTCTTCCTGGAGGAGCCGGTCGAGGACGGGGCGGCCTGGGCCAAGGCCATGAAGCCCGGCGCGGACGCCCTGCTGCGCACCGCGCGGGCGAAGCTGGCCGAGGCGGAGTGGAACGCCGACGCCCTGAAGGCGGCCGTCCTGGCCGCCGGCGAGGAGCACGGGCTCAAGCTCGGCAAGGCCCAGGCCCCGGTCCGCGTCGCCGTCACCGGCCGCACCGTCGGCCTGCCCCTGTTCGAGTCCCTGGAGGTCCTGGGCAGGGAGCGCACCCTGTCCCGCGTGGACGCCGCCCTGGCCAGGCTGGAGGCCGCCGCTCAGGCGTGAGCCGTCCATCTGACCGCCGCCCGCCGCGTTGACCGCGACGTAGAAGAGTGCGGGCACCACCATGCCGCACACGGCGGCGACCACCGGGAGCGCGGCCGCGGCCGGGCGCC
>NZ_JBXUOY010000439.1:0-2703 GCF_057196705.1 Streptomyces sp. ATLC9
GCCCCCGCCTGCGCGGAGGGCGGGGAGCGGCCCGCGCGGCAGCCGGCCGGTTAGCCGGCGGCCTTGCGGTCGGCCTCGGTCCGCAGGTCCCGGCGCAGCTCCTTGGGGAGGGAGAAGGTGAGCTTCTCCTCCATCGGCTGGACGACCTCCACGTCGCCGTAGCCGCGCTCGGCCAGCCACTCCAGGACGCCTTCGACCAGCACGTCCGGAACCGAGGCACCCGAGGTGACGCCGACGGTGGCGACTCCCTCCAGCCATGCCTCCTCGATCTCCGAGGCGTTGTCGACCAGGTGGCCGGCCCCGGCGCCCGCGCCGAGGGCGACCTCGACCAGGCGGACGGAGTTGGAGGAGTTCTTCGAGCCGACGACGATGACCAGGTC
The DNA here is from genome assembly GCF_057196705.1 of Streptomyces sp. ATLC9. Classification (NCBI taxonomy): domain Bacteria; kingdom Bacillati; phylum Actinomycetota; class Actinomycetes; order Kitasatosporales; family Streptomycetaceae; genus Streptomyces; species Streptomyces sp. ATLC9. Next base: position 381 of record NZ_JBXUOY010000439.1, read on the forward strand.
GGAGTCGGCGGCGACCTGCTTGACCGCGGTCTGCCGGTTCTGGGTGGCGTAGCAGATGTCGTCGCTCGGCGGGCTGACCAGCGCGGGGAACCGCTCCTTGAGCGCGTCGACCGTCTCCATGGTCTCGTCGACCGACAGCGTGGTCTGGGAGAGCCAGACGACCCTCGAGGGGTCGCGCACCTCGACGTTCTCCACGTCCCCGGGGCCGTCGACCAGCGTGATGTGGTCGGGTGCCTCGCCGCTGGTGCCGATCACCTCCTCGTGGCCCTCGTGGCCGATCAGGAGGATGTCGTAGTCGTCCTTCGCGAAGCGGACGGCCTCCTTGTGGACCTTGGTCACCAGGGGACAGGTGGCGTCGATGGTCGCCAGCTTCCGCCGCTCGGCCTCCTCGTGGACGACCGGGGCGACCCCGTGGGCGGAGAAGATCACGATGGAGCCCTCGGGCACCTCCTCGGTCTCGTCGACGAAGATCGCGCCCTTCTTGCGCAGGGTCTCCACGACGTACTTGTTGTGGACGATCTCCTTGCGCACGTAGATCGGCGCGCCGTACTGCTCCAGGGCCTTCTCGACGGCGATCACCGCGCGGTCGACGCCCGCGCAGTAGCCGCGGGGCGCGGCGAGGAGGACCCGGCGTGCGGTCGTAGCAGTCATGGGGCCATCGTACGGGTCCCGGGCGCGGGCGCCCGGCGGGGCGGGACGGGCGGGGCGGCCCCGGCTGTCGGCGGGTGCGGCTAGCCTCCTGGCATGGCTCTCAACACGTCGCCCGAGGCGCCGGTCCCCGTCGGCGAGGTGTCGCGGCTGATCGGCGGATGGATCGACCGGCTCGGCGCCGTATGGGTCGAGGGGCAGATCACCCAGCTCTCCCGGCGCCCCGGCGCCGGGATGGTGTTCCTGACCCTGCGCGACCCCTCCCACGACGTCTCGCTGACCGTGACCTGCTACCGCGCCGTCTTCGACAGGGTGGCGGACGTGGTGGGCGAGGGCGCCCGGATCGTGGCGCTGGGCAAGCCGGAGTGGTATGCGCCGCGCGGTCAGCTCTCCCTGCGGGTGGGCGAGATCCGCCCGGTGGGGATGGGCGAGTTGCTCGCGCGGCTGGAGCGGCTGAAGAAGTCGCTGGCCGCCGAGGGCCTGTTCGCGGCCGAGCGGAAGAAGCCACTGCCCTTCCTGCCCGGTCTGGTCGGCCTGGTCACCGGCCGCGCCTCCGCGGCCGAGCGGGACGTGCTGGAGACGGCGCGGCAGCGCTGGCCCGCGGTCCGCTTCGCCGTGCGCAACGTGGCCGTGCAGGGCGTGCACGCGGTGACGCAGGTGATCGACGCGGTGCGGGAGCTGGACGCCGACCCGGCCGTGGACGTGATCGTCGTGGCCCGGGGCGGCGGCAGCGTGGAGGATCTGCTGCCCTTCTCCGACGAGCGCCTGGTGCGGGCGGTGGCCGACTGCGCCACCCCGGTGGTCTCGGCCATCGGGCACGAGCCGGACACTCCCCTGCTGGACCTGGTCGCCGACCTGCGCTCCCGTACGCCCACCCACGCCGCCAAGGACGTCGTGCCGGACGTGCGCGAGGAGCTGGAGCGGGTGCGGCAGCTGCGCGAGCGGGCGCTGCGGTCGGTCGAGGGGATGCTGGAGCGGCAGGAGCGGGGGCTGGCGGACACCATGAGCCGGCCGGTGATGGCCCGGCCGCACTCGATGGTGGCCGAGCGCGGGGAGCAGGTCGCGGCGGTGCTCGACCGCGCCCGGCGGACGTTCGGGCACCTGCTGGCGCAGGCGGAGGCGGAACTGGTGCACACCGCCGCCCGGGTCGTCGCCCTCTCCCCCGCCGCGACGCTCGCACGCGGCTACGCGGTGCTGCAGCGGGCCGACGGGAGCGCGGTACGGGCGGCGCGGGAGGTGGCCGACGGCGAACGGCTGCGCGCCCGGGTGGCCGACGGGGAGCTGACGGTGGTCGCGCGGCACGGCGAGGAGGCGTGAGGGACGCGCGCTGTCGGACCCCGGGCCTAGGCTGAGGCACATGACGGACACGAGCACGGGCACCGCGGGCACCCCGCCGGCCGGGGAGATGGGCTACGAGCAGGCACGCGACGAGCTGGTCGCCGTGGTCCGCCGCCTGGAGGCGGGCGGTTCCACGCTGGAGGAGTCACTGGCCCTGTGGGAGCGGGGCGAGGAGCTGGCCGCGGTCTGCCGCCGCCGGCTGGAGGGCGCCCGTGCGCGGCTGGACGCGGTGCTGGCCGAGGGCGGGGAGGAAGCCGCCGGCGCGGCCGAGGGCGAGGAGGGGCCGGCGGACGGCCGGGAGTGACGGGGCCGCCCCGGCCGGGGAGCCCCTGGAGAC
>NZ_JBXUOY010000440.1:0-2673 GCF_057196705.1 Streptomyces sp. ATLC9
GGGCCCCCCCCCCCCCGGGCCCCCGCGTTCACGTTCCCGCCGTCACGGCCGGCTGCTCACGCCTGGAACGGTCTCGCGGGCCAGGGCGCCTCGGCCGGGCGCAGGGCGTCCAGGCCGCCCTCGGTCCGTGCGGCGGTCAGCGCCAGGACACCGATCGCCAGGCAGTTGTTGTGCAGCTCCCCCGCCAGTACGCCGCGCACCAGCCGTGCCAGGGGCACGCGGGCCACCTCCATGTCGGCCTCCTCGTCGCTGACCTCGAAACGCTCGCCCTCGGCGTCGGACAGACCGCGGGCCAGGAAGACGCGCACCGCCTCGTCGCTGCCGCCGGGCGAGGTGTAGACGTCGGTCAGCACCCGCCAGTCCCCGGCCTCGACGTGCGCCTCCTCGTACAGCTCGCGCCGGGCCGCGCTCAGCGGGTTCTCGCCGGGAACGTCGAGCAGGCCGGCGGGAATCTCCCACAGCTTGTGCCGCACCGGGTGCCGGTACTGGCTGATCACCAGCACCCGGTCCTGCTCGTCGAGGGCGAGGACGGCCACCGAGCCGGGGTGGACCTGGTAGTCGCGGGCGGCGACGGAGCCGTCCGGCATCACCACGCGGTCGGTGCGCACACTGGTCTTGGCGCCTTCGAACGGCGTCTCGGAGGCGGTGACCCGCCACTGCCGCGGGACGTCCCGCAGAGCCCCTGCGTCCTTCTCCGCCACGGCTCAGGCCCCCTCGACCGGCGCGGCGGAGGCCGTCCGGGAAGCGGCGCCGGAGCCCTGCCGCCGCTTCACGGCGGCCCCGACCAGGCCCGCGAAGAGCGGGTGCGGGCGGGTGGGCCGGGAACGCAGCTCGGGGTGGGCCTGGGTGGCGACCAGATAGGGATGGGTCTCACGCGGGTACTCCACGTACTCCACCAGCTTGTTGTCCGGGGAGGTGCCGGAGAACACCAGGCCGGCCTTCTCCAGCTCGGCCCGGTAGGCGTTGTTGACCTCGTAGCGGTGGCGGTGGCGCTCCTCGACGTACGGCTCGCCGCCGTAGACCTCGCGCACGATCGAGCCTTCGGCGAGCTTGGCCGGGTACATCCCCAGCCGCATGGTGCCGCCCATGTCGCCCTCTCCGGCGACGATGTCGAGCTGCTCCTCCATGGTGGAGACCACCGGGTGGGGCGCTGCCTGGTCGAACTCGGTGGAGTTGGCGCCCTCGATGCCGGCCAGGTTGCGGGCGGCCTCGACGACGATGCACTGCAGGCCCAGGCACAGGCCCAGCAGCGGGATGCCGTTCTCACGGGCGTAGGTGATCGCGGCCACCTTGCCCTCCACACCGCGCTCGCCGAAGCCGCCGGGGATGCAGATCGCGTCCACGTCACCGAGCTGTTTCCTCGCCCCGCCGGGTACGCGGCAGTCGTCGGAGGTGACCCACTTGATCTTCACACGGGCGTTGTTGGCGAAGCCTCCGGCGCGCAGTGCCTCGGTGACCGACAGATAGGCGTCGGGCAGGTCGATGTACTTGCCGACCAGCGCGACGGTCACCTCGTGGTCGGGCTGGTGGACGCGGCGCAGCAGGTCGTCCCACTGGGTCCAGTCCACGTCGCGGAAGGGCAGACCCATCCGGCGCACCACGTAGGCGTCCAGGCCCTCGGTGTGCAGCACCTTGGGGATGTCGTAGATGGAGGGGGCGTCCTTGCAGGCCACCACCGCCTCCTCGTCCACGTCGCACATCAGCGAGATCTTGCGCTTGATGGAGACGGGCACGTCGCGGTCGGCGCGCAGCACGATGGCGTCGGGCTGGATGCCGATGTTGCGCAGGGCGGCGACGGAGTGCTGGGTGGGCTTGGTCTTCAGCTCGCCGGAGGGCCCGATGTAGGGCAGCAGCGAGATGTGGACGACGAAGACGTTGTCCCGGCCGACCTCGTGCCGCACCTGGCGCACGGCCTCCAGGAACGGCAGGGACTCGATGTCGCCGACGGTGCCGCCGACCTCGGTGATCACCACGTCCACGTCGTCGGCGGCCATCCGGCGGATGCGGTGCTTGATCTCGTTGGTGATGTGCGGGATCACCTGCACGGTGTCGCCCAGGTACTCGCCACGCCGCTCCTTGGCGATGACCGTGGAGTAGACCTGGCCGGTGGTGACGTTGGCGGAGCCGTCGAGGTCGACGTCGAGGAACCGCTCGTAGTGGCCGATGTCCAGGTCGGTCTCGGCGCCGTCGTTGGTGACGAACACCTCCCCGTGCTGGAAGGGGTTCATCGTGCCCGGGTCGACGTTGAGGTAGGGGTCGAGCTTCTGCATGGTGACCCGCAGCCCTCGCGCCTTGAGCAGAGCGCCCAGGCTGGAGGCGGTCAGACCCTTGCCGAGCGAGGAGGCGACACCCCCGGTGACGAAGAGGTGCTTGGTCGTCATGGATGTCGAGGATCGAGTCGGCATGGCCAAGAGGGGGCTCCCGTGGTCGCGAGGTGACGTGCGCTGCGGCGCCCCGGCCAGACCGGCTCGGCCGGTGGGGGTGCCGTCGCTGCGGTTCGGGGGTCGTTGTGCCCTCCGCTCCACGGGCTACCAGGGTATCAGCGGCGCGTCCGGGCCGCCGAGGCACGGCCCGCCGCCGCCCGCACCGTGGCACAGTTACCGGGACGGGCGCGGGGCGCGGCGCCGCGGCCGGCCCCCCCCGGTGGTTATAAACCGCTTGTTTTAAGCCCGG
>NZ_JBXUOY010000441.1:0-2667 GCF_057196705.1 Streptomyces sp. ATLC9
GGTGTAAGACCTCAACGGAGTACTCCGGGCGGGCAGTCGGTGATGAAGCAGAAAACCCCACGGCGCGAGCCGTAGGAATCCCCCTCCTTCAGGAGGGGGAGGAAGTCAACCTCCACAGACAACCCCACCCGGGCGTCGAGGGCCTGGGCCGGCGCGCGCAGCAGGGCGCCGGTGGGAGTCACCGCCCCTCCCCCGATCCGCTCGACCCCGGCTTCCGCCATTCCCGCCCGATCGGCGATCCGCCCCTGCGTGAACCCGAGAGCGCGGTGCGGCGGTCGTACACGGCCTGCCCCAGCGCGGTGGCGTCCGCTGAACAACGGCGGCCACCCCTCCAGCGGCCGGATGCCGAGCACCAGCCGGGGACGGTGGGTGGTCGGAACGGACCGGCTGCTCGGTGACTGGCATCGCGGACACGCGCACCGGGTGCACCGGCTGGAGGGCGCGGCCCATCTCGACCGGGGAGGGCCGACCGGTCCGGCCGACGCCTCGGCGTTCGCGGGCATGCTGCGCAGCCGGCTCGCGGTCGTCGCCTGGTGCCTGTGGCTGGCGCCGGGCCACCGCCGGGCCGACCGGCCCGGCGCGCCTTCGGGCTGCGCATCGTGGCGTCGGCGGCGCAGGACATGCCGCGGGTGACGCGTTCGCCGGACGGGTGGGTCACGCTCCTGCGGTGAGCGCTCACGGGCCGGGAACGGGCCGCGGCCGCCCCGTTTCGGCACCGCGCGGGGGCCGGGGTGTCATCCGGTGGGCCGGGGATTCTCCCGTCGCAGGCGCCACGCCGTGTACGCCAGCAGGGCCAGGGCCAGGGGCGCGTACGGGGAGGCGAGCGGCTGCTGCCACCAGGGCAGGTGGAGGTCGAGGTCGCCGGAGTGGGGGACGAGCCAGTGCGTGCGGGCCGTGAAGAGCACGGCGACGGCGCCCGCGGCGTACAGCGGCCACCGGCGGGACGGCGAGGCGGCGGCGGCCAGGACGGCGAGCAGCGGCACGCACCACACCCAGTGGTGGGACCAGCTGATCGGCGAGACCAGCACCGCCGTGCCCGCGACGGCGAGCACTCCCCAGCTCTCCCGCCCGCGCAGATGGGCGCGGCGGGCCAGCCACAGGCCCAGCAGGCCGACGGCGGCCGTGGGCACGGCCCACCACAGGCCGGGTTCGGGGGTGTGCAGGAGGCGGGCGGTCATCCCCTGGAGGGACTGGTTGTCGACGATCCACGCCTTGCCGACGCGGCCGGTCTCGAACATCCGCCGTGTCCAGAAGTCCGCGCTCGCGCCCGGCAGGACGGCCGCGCCGAGCACCGCCGTCCCCGCGAAGCCCGCCAGCGCCGTCAGTCCGGCCCGGACCCGGCCGGTCAGCAGCAGATGGACGGCGAAGATCGCGGGGGTGAGCTTGATCCCGGCCGCGACGCCGATGGCCAGGCCCTTGCCTCGGGCGCCGTCCGGGCGGCCGAGGTCCCACAGGACCAGGCAGGCCAGGACGAGGTTGATCTGCCCGAAGACCACGGTCTGGAAGACCGGTTCCAGCCACAGGCCCACCGCCGTGGCGGCGATCAGGAGGGCGGGGGAGGTTCGCCGTCCGGCCAGGCGCAGGGAGAAGTGGAGCAGCAGGGCGAGCAGTACGATGTTGCCGGCCGCGAAGAGGGCCTGGACGGCCGGCAGGGGCAGCAGGGCGGTGGGGACGAACAGCAGCGCGGCGAAGGGCGGGTAGGTGGCGGGCAGGTCCCACTCGGTGACGGTGAAGCCGTACAGGTCGCTCCCCTCGACGACGGCCCGCCCCTCGGCGCGGTAGACGAGCACGTCCACCAGGAAGCCGGGCTGCGCCGCGCAGACCGCCGCGAGCGCGGCGAGGGAGAGCGCGAGCAGGGCGGCGGCCGCACAGGCGCGGCGGTCCCCGTGCGCGCCGAGCGCGGCGCGTATCCGGGCACGTGCGGTACGGGCCGGGCCTACGGCGCCCGGGTCGTGGCCGGTGCCGGTGTCGGGCGTGGGCGCAGCCGGCACTCGGCCACCTCCTGGGTTCCGGTCCGTCGGTCGACGGTCGCCTCCGGGTCGTCCGCGGCCACCGCCGCGGGGCGACCCTAACCGACGCCCCGGTGTGCCCGGCCGGTGTCAGATGCGGGCCGCGGGCTCGTGCGCTCTGTCCTCGCGCGCCCCGCGCTCCCGGCCCTGTGCCGAGTCCTGCTCCGAGTCCTGTTCCCGGTCCTCGTCGCGCGCCTCCGCGTAGTCGCCGAGGACCGCGACGTCGAACGCCGCGCCGGCGAAGACGGAGATCGCCCGGACGGTGTCGCCCAGCAGATGGCGGCGGTGGCGGTGGCCGCCGCCGCGGGCGTCGAGCGCGGCGAGCGCGGTGGCGCCCGAGGCCCGGCCGCCGGACGTCTGGGGAGGGATGGGGGTGCTGTTCATGACTCCACGGATCCGCGGTCGTTTCGCCCTATTGGTCCATATCCATCCTAGGCCTCGTCACTGCTTTCCTCCGCCCGCAACCCGGCCCGTCCCTCCTCACCGCGTACGGGTGAAAACCGTTCGCCCACCGGGACGAGCGGGGCTAGAATCACCCGTCTTCCGCCTCCCGCGCCACGGCATCCCACGGCCCGCGTTCCGCGTGCCCGCTCGCCGCCGTGCCGCCGGGGAGGGGCCGGCCGGTCGGTACCGGCCGGTGGGCCGCGCTCCCGGCGGC
>NZ_JBXUOY010000442.1:0-2659 GCF_057196705.1 Streptomyces sp. ATLC9
ACCGGGGTACGGGTGCGCGGCGCGCGCTCCTCGGCGGCGGTGTCGGCCGCCCCGCGGCCGCGCCCCCTGCCGCGTCCCCCGGTCTCGCCCAGGTCCTCGACCTCCTCGGCCGCGAGCCCGGCGCGGGTGCGCTCGGCGCGCGGCAGTATCCCCTTGGTGTCCTCGGGGATGTCCAGTGCCTCGTACAGGTGCGAGGAGGTGGAGTACGTCTCCGGCGGGTCGTTGAAGTCCAGGTCCAGCGCCTTGTTGATCAGCTGCCAGCGAGGGATGTCGTCCCAGTCGACGAGGGTGACGGCCGTACCCGTGTTGCCCGCGCGGCCGGTGCGGCCGATGCGGTGCAGGTAGGTCTTCTCGTCCTCCGGGGTCTGGTAGTTGATCACGTGCGTGACGCCCTCGACGTCGATGCCGCGGGCGGCGACGTCGGTGCAGACGAGCACGTCGATCTTCCCGTTGCGGAAGGCGCGCAGCGCCTGCTCGCGCGCCCCCTGCCCGAGGTCGCCGTGCACCGCGCCCGCGGCGAAACCGCGGCGCGAGAGCTGGTCGGCCACATCGGCCGCCGTCCGCTTGGTGCGGCAGAAGATCATCGCCAGCCCGCGGCCGGTGGCCTGCAGAATCCGGGAGACCGTCTCCACCTTGTCCAGCGAGTGCGCCCGGAAGACGTGCTGCGCGGTGTTGGCCACCGTCGCGCCCTCGTCGTCCGGCGCGGTGGCGCGGATGTGGGTGGGCTGTGACATGTAGCGACGGGCCAGGGAGATGACCTGTCCCGGCATGGTCGCGGAGAACAGCATCGTCTGCCGCTTGACGGGCAGCTGCTGGATGATCTTCTCGACATCCGGCAGGAAGCCGAGGTCGAGCATCTCGTCGGCCTCGTCCAGCACCAGCGTGCGGATGTGCGCCAGGCTCAGCTTGCGCTGGCCGGCCAGGTCGAGCAGACGGCCCGGGGTGCCGACGACCACGTCGACGCCCTTCTTCAGGGCCTCGACCTGGGGCTCGTAGGCGCGGCCGCCGTAGATCGCCAGCACCCGGACGTTGCGGACCTTGCCCGCGGTCAGGAGGTCGTTGGTGACCTGCTGGCACAGCTCGCGGGTGGGGACGACCACGAGCGCCTGCGGGGCGTCGGTCAGCTGGTCCTGCGTGGCCCGGCCGGCTTCGACGTCGGCCGGGACGACGACGGACTCCAGGAGCGGCAGACCGAAGCCGAGGGTCTTGCCGGTGCCGGTCTTGGCCTGGCCGATGACGTCCGAGCCGGACAGTGCGACCGGGAGGGTCATCTCCTGGATGGGGAACGGGGACGTGATGCCGACGGCTTCCAGGGCCTCGGCGGTCTCGGGAAGGATCCCGAGCTCTCGGAATGTGGTGGTCAGGATGCTTGCCTCTTCCGTGAGACGCGGAACGGGGGAGCGAGGGCGCACCCCAGGGGAGCGGGGTGGGTCGTACCGCGCCGTACGCCGGCTGCCTGTCGGGCGGCCTCGCGGCGCGGGACCACGGGCTCTCGCTCAAGCGCTCGTACCGCGCGAGCGGGCCCCTCACCGCGGCCCGTGCGGAACACCCGGCTGCGTGTCTCCACAGCCGGCACTCCGCATACGGTCCGCGTGGAGGGCGGTCGTGTCGGAGCCGATCGGGCCACCGACCGGGCATCCGTTGCGGGTCCGGGGAACGCCCCCGGGACCCGGATAACACAGTATGCGCAGAACCCGCTGTCGGGAAGCGGGCCTGAATATCACTGTACCCCCTGATCCCGCATCCGCACCCGGCCGATCTTCGGCTCCGGGCCGTCCGGAAGGCCGTCCCGGACCGCGCCGGACGCCTCCCGGGCAGGTCGGACGGCTTGGCAGCGGGCTATTGTGCCCGGCATGGAGACGTCTGACACATCCCCCGCCGGCCCCGAGGAACCCGAGAGCACGGAGAGGGCCGGAGGCACCGAGGAGACCGCCGTCCGGGACTGGGCCGGAGCCTCGGCCGACCCCCGGTACCGTGCGGCGGTCGTGGACCTGCTGGGCGCGCTGGCCTACGGGGAGCTGGCCGCGTTCGAACGGCTCGCGGAGGACGCCAAGCTGGCCCCGACCCTCGTGGACAAGGCGGAACTGGCCTCCATGGCGTCGGCGGAGTTCCAGCACTTCGAGCGGCTGCGCGGCCGGCTCGCGGAGATCGGCGAGGACCCCGCGGCGGCCATGGAGCCGTTCGCCGCGGCGCTGGACGAGTTCCACCGCCAGACCGCGCCGTCGGACTGGCTGGAGGGCCTGATCAAGGCGTACGTCGGCGACTCGATCGCCTCCGACTTCTACCGGGAGGTCGCCGCCCGCCTCGACTCCGACACCCGCGCGCTGGTGCTGGGCGTGCTGGACGACACCGGGCACTCCGGCTTCGCGGTGGAGAGGGTGCGCGGGGCCATCGAGGCCGACCCCCGTGTCGGCGGCCGGCTCGCCCTGTGGGCCCGCCGTCTGATGGGCGAGGCGCTGTCGCAGGCCCAGCGGGTGGTCGCAGACCGGGACGCGCTGTCGATGATGCTGGTCGGCGGGGTCACCGCGGGGTTCGACCTGGCCGAGGTCGGGCGGATGTTCTCGCGGATCACCGAGGCCCACACCAAGCGCATGGCCGCGCTGGGACTGGGCTCGTTGGGCCTGGACGACCTGGTGGCGGAGCTCTCCGCGCTCTGAGC
>NZ_JBXUOY010000443.1:0-2594 GCF_057196705.1 Streptomyces sp. ATLC9
CCTCCACCGCGCAGACCACGGCCCCGTCCGCCGACGGACCGCGGACGGAACGGCGGCCCGGCCGGGACGGGGAGGAGTGCCGGGAGACCGGGGCCGCCGCACACGCCGTGACCGCGGGAGCCGGGGCTCCCCCGGTGCCCGCCGCCCATCCGCCGTCCGGGCGGGCGGCGCAGCCTCTCGAGCCCCGTCCGGGCGCCCTCCCCGCCCCCCGCAACGGCTGATCCTCCGGCCGTCCCGTTCTCCGCCCGGCGCCCGGCCCCTCCCCCTCGGCCCGGCGCCGGGCGGTTCCGCCGCCGGGCGGCCCGCGGGCGTCACCGCCGTCAGCCGATGTCCTCCGGATCGACGCGGACGCGTACGGGTTCGCTCCCGCGGCGGGCGAGCCGGGCCGCACGGGCGGCCTTGAGCGCGGCGGTGAGCGCCGCGCCGCTGCCCGGCGGCACCCTCACCAGGGCCCGCTCCCACCGCTCGCCCGGCGGCGGACCGCCCGGGCGCCGGGGACGGCCCGCGTCGGGCACGGGCAGCGGAACCGGCCCCAGGACCTCGGCGCCGGGCGGCAGTCCGGCCGCGGCCAGCAGTCCGGCGACGGCTTCGGGCGGTCCGGTCACCGCGGCCACCCGGGACACCGGCGGGAAGCCCAGCTCGGCCCGCTCGGCCAGCTCGCGCCGGGCGTGTCCGGCCGGATCCCAGCGCACCAGCGCCTGGACGGGCCGCAGCGTCGGTTCGGCCATCACCACCACCGTGCCGCCCTCGCCGTGGGGGCGCACCAGTGCGGCGGCGTCCAGCCAGCGGCGCAGCGCATCCTCCCCCGCGCGCAGATCGGGGCGGGAGAGCAGCGCCCAGCCGTCCAGCAGCAGGGCCGCCGCGTAGCCTGGCCCCTCGGCGACCGGTTCCGCGCCGGGAGTGCTGACCACCAGGGCGGGTCTGTCCGGTACGGAGTCCAGGACGTGATCGCGGCCGGAGGTGCGGACGGGCACGGCCGGGAAGGCACGGCCCAGCTCCTCGGCGGTGCGCCGGGCTCCGAAGACCCGCCCCCGCAGTCGGGTTCCGCCGCACTCCGCGCACGCCCAGCCGGGCGTGTCGCGTCCGCACCAGCCGCAGCGGGGCGGGGCGTCGCCGCCGGCGGTTTCCAGGGGGCCGGAGCAGTGGGCACAGCGGGCGGGCTCGCGACAGCGGTCGCAGGCCAGCCGGGGTACGTAGCCGCGCCGCGGCACCTGTACCAGCACCGGGCCGCGTCGCAGGGCCTCGCGCACGGTACTCCAGGCGAGAGTGGGCAGCCGGGCGGTGCGCGCGGCCGGATCGCGCGCCTCGTCGCCGTCGCCGACAGTGCGGACCAGGGGGGCGTTCGCCCGCACCGCGTCGCGGTCGGCCGCCAGCGGTCGGGCCCAGCCGGTCTCGACGAGCTGGGCGGCCTCCACGGTGCTGCCGTGCCCGCCCAGCAGAAAGCCGCACCCCTCCCGGGCCGCGCGCAGCAGCAGCACCTCGCGGGCGTGCGGCGTCGGTTCGCGGGGGTCGCGGTGACTGGAGTCCCCGTCGTCCCAGATCGCGACCAGGCCCGGGTCGTGCACGGGTGCGAACATAGCGGCACGGGTGCCCACGACGCAGCGCACCTGCCCGCGGTTGACGGCCAGCCATCGGCGGTAGCGGGCCTCTGCTCCGGCGTCGGCGGTGAGCAGAACGTGCCGGCCGTCGCCGACCAGGGCGGTGAGGGCGTCGTCCACCCGGGCCGCGGCCCGGCCGTCGGGCAGTACGGCCAGCGCGCCGCGGCCGGAGGCCAGGGCGGCGGCCAGGGCCCGGGCCAGTTCGTCGGGCCAGTGCGGGCCGGGCAGCGCCGTCCACACCGCGCGCGGGGACTCCCCCGCGGCCAGGGCCCGCAGATAGCCGGGCCCGGCCGGGTAGCGCGCCCAGGAGGAGACCTCGGGCGGCGGGGGCGGTGGCGGGGGTGCGGTGGAGGTGCCCCCGGCGGACGTCTTCTCCGCACGGGCCACGCGCGGGGGCACGGCGAGCTGGACGATATCGGCCAGGGCCCCGGCGTAGCGGTCGGCGACGGCCCGGCACAGCCGCAGCAGCCCGGGGCCCAGAACGGGCTCCGGGGAGAGGACCTGGGCGATGGGGGCGAGGACACCGGGGAAGTCGGATTCCGCGCGGCGCTCGACGATGAAGCCGTTGACCAGCCCGCCGCCCTCGCGGCGTCCGCCCCGCTCCCCCGCGCCGAAGCGCACCCGCACCCGCGCCCCCGGCCGGGCCTCGGCGTCCATGCCTGCGGGAACGGCGTAGTCGAAGAGCCGGTCGAGGTGGAGCAGCCCCTTGTCGACCAGGACGCGGGCGACGGGGTCGCGCTCGGCGAGTTCGGCGCCGCGCCAGGTGCGCGGCCGGGCGCGGGGTGGCTTGGCCCGGCGGACGGTCTCGCGGATCAGCGCGAGCTGCTCGCCTCCCGGCGGGTCCTGTGCCGGGGGCCGGTCCGGTCGCCCGTTCTCGCTGCTCACAGCCCTCAGTCCTACCAGAGGCCACTGACACGGCCCGGGGCCCCGCCGCCCCCCGGGGGGGGGGGCGGGGGGGGGCCCCGGCGGGGGGGGGGGGGGGGGGGGGGGCCCGGG
>NZ_JBXUOY010000444.1:0-2570 GCF_057196705.1 Streptomyces sp. ATLC9
CCGCCGCTCCGCGCGTGCCCTGGGCACGCCGGGGCGGCTGAGGCGCGCGGGACGGAACGCGGGGCGCAAAGCGGTCCGGGTCAGCCCCTGCCGAGGTCCAGCGGCGGCTCGACGGTGTGGAAGCACTGGGTGCACACGTATCCGCCGTGCGGCCCCTCCTGGACCGCCCAGCCGCACTGCGCGCAGTGCATCACGGCCACGTCGGGCGCCGGGACATCGGAGTGCGGCGGGCTCACCCGGTGGCTCCGCAGTTGCCGCAGGACCAGCGCCCGTCGGGGCCTTGGATCACGGTGGCTCCACATGTGGTGCAGTTCAACGGCAGTTCCCCTCCCGCCGTCCCCCGCCGGGTCCGCCCGCGCCGCCGGTGCGGTCACCACCGAAGACGCGGCTGTCACACGTCACCGTAGCCCGGCGCGCGGCCGGTGACGAGACCTTCTCCTCCGCGCGCCGCAAGCCGCACCGCCTCGTCGCGCGGCGGCCGGGCCGCCCGGTGGACCGTAGTGCGGGCTGCCCGGCCGCCGCAGGGATCAGGCCAGCACGGCGAACGCGCGGGTGGTGCCGGAGAAGGAACGGGCGCCGCCCACCAGGGGCTTGGCGTCGCCGTGGTAGCGGACGCGGTAGCGGCCCGGGACGGCCCCGGCGGGCACGTCCCAGGTGACGGTCACCTTCGAGGCGGCGATCCCGTCGCGCTCCCAGCGGAAGGCCGTCGACCAGTCGCCGTCGTCGGCGACCGTGCGCCAGGCCCCGTCCTCGTACCGCTCCACCCGCAGATAGGTACTGCCCCGGTGCGGGTCGTTGCCGGGGTGGGCGCCGGCGAACACCGCCGAGACCCGCTCGCCGGTCCGGTAGCCCTCGCGCGGCTGGCTCAGCACGTCACCGAACGAGTGCCCGATCCGCGGGGCGTCCAGCACGATCGGCGGCTGGAGGGCGAGCGGCGCGGCGGACAGGTCGGGCGGTTCCGGTCCGGTCGGCAGCGCCCGCCCCTCGCGCATCGCGCGGGCCAGTTCCGCCGAGACCTGCTGGACGGCGGGCAGCTGCCAGCGGCCGAAGAGGGTGCTGCCGCCCTCGTAGTGCTGGGCGTCGTACTCCTCGGGGGTGGTGAGGTAGTGGAAGTAGGAGTTGGCGTAGCCCGCCACCAGCACGTCGTCCAGGTCCGCGCCGACGGCCCGCGCCACGGTGCGCCGCAGCCGCAGCCCCGCCGCGATGGTGACCTCGCCGGGGACGCCGATCAGGTACAGCCGGCCGATGCGCACCAGCTGTACGGGCACGATCTCCTGCACCCAGGGATAGATCCGGTTCATCTCCCCGATGGGAACGGCGATCGCCTTGGGCGCGTGGGCGTCGCGCAGCTCGGGCGAGACGGTGTAGACCACCGAGTGGGAGATCGCGTCCCAGAAGGGGTTCTCGCCCTCGGAGAAGCCGGGGAAGGCCGGCCCGTCCTCCGTGCTGCCCGCCGCCATGGCCGCGCCGACGGCCGGTCTGGCGGTCCTGTGGACGCGCCCGTCGCCGGTGAACTCCGGTTCCACGGTGACGTCCGAGAGGTCCACGTACACCAGCCGGGAGTCCACGCCGCCCGACAGCCGGGTGCCGGGCCGCTCCAACTGCCGCGCGGCGGCCTCGTACTGGCGCAGGCCGTTGGCGCGGGTGCGCTCGAAGTCCTCCGGTGTGGTCGGCGGCTTCAGGTCGGGGTTGGGGGACATGTCGCCGGCGTTGGTCTGCGCGAAGGCGGCGATCACCTCGGGCGCGGTGCCGGCCAGGTAGTCCGCGCCCGCCACCTCGCGCTCCCAGTGGTAGGCGGCGTATCCCTTGTTGTCGGCGCTGATGAGGCGGTTGTCGCCGGACATGCTGGTGCAGTGGGTGGCGAACCAGTTGACCGCCCCCACCAGCCGCCCCTGCCGCTCGATCCGCAGCAGCGTGGTGAGCGGGTCGATCGCGTCGGGGAAGTGGGCTCTGACGTCGGCCGGGTTGCGGTCGAAGGCGGCGCGGGAGCGGTTGACGCTGGCACCGTGCAACTCCCCTCGGGAAAGCGAGAGTTCCGAAGGCGCCAGATCGGCGTGGGCCCGGCCCACGGCCTCCGTGATGCCGCGCACGACCGCGTCGAAGGTCCTGGCGTGGAAGCCGAGCGTGGTGATGTTGTAGAGCAGGTGGTGGGAGTAGCCGCCCGGCCCGGCGTGGGTGTGGGTGGCGGTGATCATGGTGTTGCGGGCGTCGTAGAGGCCGCCGTACCGCTCTTCCAGGGCACGCAGCACCGCCTGGTGCACGCTGGAGAAGATCATGGGGGAGTCGACCACGACGAGGGCCACCCGCTCCCCGGCGCTTCCGTCCGGCGCCCGGTCGGCGATGACGAAGGCGCGGGCCCGCAGCCGGTTGTGCAGACCCTGCGCCTGCTGGTCGGTGCGCCCGTAGCCCATCATGCCGACCTCGGCGACCTCGCCGGTGGCGTCCGCGATGCCGCGTCCCACCAGGTAGGAACCGGTCCCCGCCCCGCCGGCCCGCCCGGGCGCGGTGGAGGCGGGGGCGTCCTCGGCCGCGTGGGCCGCGGTCCGCGGGAGCCCGGCGAGGCCGAGTCC
>NZ_JBXUOY010000445.1:0-2558 GCF_057196705.1 Streptomyces sp. ATLC9
GGGCGGTCCCGAGCCCGCCCCCGGCCCGCGCCGGTCACGCTGGTCGCGACCGCCTCGCCCGGCGGCCGCCGTCCGTCCGGCCACGTTCCCCGCTCTCCCGCGTCCCGCCCGCGGCCTCAGCCCCGGCGGTGTGCCGCGATCGCCTCGTACACCATGCCGACCAGCAGTTCGTCGGCGTCCCGGCGCCCGAACTCGCCGGCGGCCCGTGACATGTCGTACAGCCGGTGCGGATCCGTGAGTACCGGCAGGACGTTGGCCTGGATCCACTCCGGCGACAGCTCGGCGTCGTCGACGAGGAGTCCGCCGCCCGCCTTGACCACCGGCTGGGCGTTCAGCCGCTGCTCACCGTTGCCGATCGGCAGCGGGACGTAGGCGGCCGGCAGTCCGACGGCGGACAGTTCGGCGACCGTCATCGCGCCCGCGCGGCAGAGCATCATGTCGGCCGCGGCGTACGCCAGGTCCATCCGGTCCAGGTACGGCACCGGGATGTAGGGCGGCATCCCCGGCATGTTGTCCACCTGCGGCAGCTCGTTCTTCGGGCCGACCGCGTGCAGGAGCTGGACGCCGGAGCGCTGGAGGTTCGGCGCGATGGCCTGGACGACCTCGTTGAGCCGCCGGGCGCCCTGGGAACCGCCGGTGACCAGCAGGGTGGGCAGACCGGGGTCGAGGCCGAAGGCGGCCCGCCCCTCGGCCCGCATAACCGCCCGGTCGAGAGTGGCGATCGAGCGGCGCAGCGGGATGCCGACGTAGCGGGCGTTGCGCAGCTTGCTGTCCGGGGTGGAGACGGCGACGTGGCTGGTGTAGCGGGAGCCGATCTTGTTGGCCAGGCCCGGCCGGGCGTTGGCCTCGTGGATGACGATCGGCACTCCGAGCCGCTTGGCCGCGAGGTAGCCGGGCAGCGCCACGTAGCCGCCGAAGCCGACCACGCAGTCGGCCTTGGTCCGTTCCAGGACCTGCTCGGCGGCCTTGATGGTGCCGCGCAGCCTCCCCGGCACGGTGATCAGCTCGGGAGTGGGTTTGCGCGGCAGGGGCACGGCCGGGATCAGCTCCAGTTCGTAGCCCCTCTCCGGGACGAGCCGGGTCTCGAGTCCGCGCTCCGTGCCGAGTGCCGTGATCCCCACGGTCGGGTCCTGCCTGCGCAGGGCGTCCGCGAGGGCGAGCGCGGGCTCGATGTGGCCGGCGGTCCCCCCACCGGCGAGTACGACATGCACCGAATTTCACCGCTCTCCGGACGGGCGCCGTGCGGCGCTCCGTCCCGTCGTCTTCCGTCTCACCCCAGCCAGCTTCTTTCTCACAGCAGGCTGCCGCATGGCCAGTGCCGCCTTCGCGGCGGGCTCCGATCTCGCGGCGGAGATCAGCAGCCCGACGGCGAACATCGTCGGCAGCAGGGCGGAACCTCCGTAGGAGAACAGCGGGAGCGGAACACCGGCGATCGGCAGCAGGCCGAGCACCGCACCGATGTTGACCACGGCCTGGGCCGTGATCCAGGTGGTCACACCTCCCGCGGCATACCTGACGAAGGGGTCCTCCGTGCGTCCGGCCACGCGGATACCCGCATAGCCTAGAGCGGCGAAGAGGGCGAGCACCGGCAGCGTCCCCGCCAGTCCGAGTTCCTCCCCTGTCACGGCGAAGATGAAGTCGGTGTGCGGTTCGGGCAGTTGTCCCCATTTCTCCATGCTGTCGCCCAGCCCCGAACCGAACCATCCGCCCGACGCCAGGGCGTAGATGCCGTGGACGGCCTGCCAGCACTGGTCGTTCGGGCCGGGGTCGGTGGCGCCCAGGCAGGCGAACCGGGCCATCCGGTTGCCGCTGGTCGTGATCAGCAGGGCCCCCAGTGCCCCGGCGACGGCGAGCACCCCGGCGAACAGCCGCAGTGGCGCACCGGCCAGCCAGAGCAGTCCGACGAGGATGGCGGCGAGGATGAGCGAGGTGCCCATGTCCCGGCCCAGCATGATCAGTCCGAGCAGCAGGAAGGCCACCGGGACGAGCGGGACCAGCATGTGCTTCCACTGGTTCAGCAGCCGTCTGTCGCCCTTGCGCGCCAGCAGGTCCGCCCCCCACAGCACCAGGGCGAGTTTGGCGAACTCGCTGGGCTGGAACTGGAAGGGGCCGCCGAGCTGGATCCAGTTCTGGTTGCCCTTGACCTCCTGCCCGATCCCCGGCACCTGGACCAGGCAGAGCAGGAAGACGGAGGCGGCCAGCAGCGGGTACGCCAGCCCGCGCTGGAGGGCCACCGGCATCCGGGCGGCCGCCAGCAGCAGGACGCCGCCCAGGACGGCGGCCAGCAACTGTTTGCGGAAGTAGTAGGTGGAGGGCAGCCCGGAGCCCAGTGCCTCGATCTGCGAGGCGGAGAAGACCATCACCAGACCGAGGCCGAGGATCATCAGGCTGCCGCCGAGGATCAGGTAGTAGGCGGTCAGCGGCCGGTCCCAGGCGCGCTTCGCCCGCAGGTAGAGCCCGCGGGCCCCGTCCGCGGCACGGCGCGGGCCGCGGACGGGGCGCTTCGGGGCGCTCCGGGGCACGGGCCGCCTGCCGCCGGACGCCGGAGGCGTGGCGGC
>NZ_JBXUOY010000446.1:0-2537 GCF_057196705.1 Streptomyces sp. ATLC9
GCTCCGGCTCGTCCAGCGCCTCGGCGGCGGCGGTGGCGTCGCGGTCGCGGGGGTGGGCGCGCAGGGCGGCCAGGACGGCGCGGGCGCGCTCGCCCAGCTCCCGCCCGCGCGCGGTGGCGGGCAGGCGTGCCACGCCCATGACTGTGTCCGGTCCGAAGGCGTGCTCCGCCTCGGCGCCGAGGTCGACGAGGACCACGACGCAGTCGTGGTCCCCGCCCTCGTCCGCGCCGCCGGGCACGCCGTGGGGGGCGCGGACGCGAAGGGTGTCGGCGTGGGTGCCGGCGCCGGTGAGGCGGGCGGACCGGTGCAGGATCTCGGCGGGGCTGACGATCACCGTGTCGTGGGGATCGTGGGAGGTGTCGCGCCAGCTCTCGTCGCTGATGATCAGCAGGTCCTCCTGGACGGCCGCCTCGCACACCTCGTGCAGCAGTTCGGGCGGCGCCGCCGTCCCCGTCAGCCCGTCGGCCACGGACAGCAGCAGCACCCGCGGGTCGCCGCCCGCGGCGCGGGCGCGGCCCACCGCCTCCAGCAGCGCGAAGGGATCGGGCACTCCGCCGCACTCGGCCGGTACGGGTACGGGGTGCAGCGGCCGGCCGAGCAGCCGGGCCTGGTCGGCGTGCCAGGCCGGGCCCGGCCTGGGCAGCACCACCCCGCCGCCGTTCTCCGTCCCGCCCTCGTCCGGCCCGTGTCCGGGACCGGGCTCGTGTCCGGGACCGGGCTCGTGTCCGGGCTCGGCCGCGGCGAGCAGCGCCAGCAGGAGCAGGGGCGCGGTGGGGGCCGTCACGACCTGTCCGGGCCCGGTGGGCAGACCGCGCCGCCGCCAGTACCCGCAGGCCGCCTCGGCCACGGCGCCGTGTGCGCCCCGGTCGTGCCCGCCGGATTCCCCGTGCCCGGTCCCCCGGGCGCCGCGCGGGTCCGGCGCGGCCACGGCCGCGGGGGTGGGGCCGTCGGGTCGGGTCTGCCGCATCCGTGCCTCCGCCGTGTCCGGGTACGGCCCGCCGGCCGTCCCTGTCCGATTCCGCCCTGCCCGGCTCCGCCGCCTCCCGGTTCATCACACTCGTCCGCGCTCGCCCGCCGGGCCGGTCAGGGCCGCCGGGACCGTTCCCGGAAGCGCTGGAGTTCCTGCTCCATGCCGTGCCCCCGGGCGCGCACCAGGACTCCGGCGAGGTCGGAGAGCTTGCGGTTGGTGTGCTGCGAGATCCCGCGCAGCAGGGCGAACGCCTCCTGCGCGTCGCAGCCGAGCACGTACATCACGATTCCGCACGCCTGGTCCACCACCGGTCTGCTGCGCAGCGCGCTCCTGAGCTGCTCCGTCTCCGCCAGCGCCGCACGGTGGCGGCGGTCGCGGACCAGCCCGGTGGCGGCCAGGTCGCCCAGGAGCGCCGCCGGGCAGCGGACGGTCTCCTCCAGCGGGCGGGGCCGGAAGCCGTGGACGGTGACGGTGACGGTGAGGCCGTCACGGCGGTACGGCAGGGCGGCACCGGAACGCAGCCCCATCTCCAGTGCCCTGGCCCGGTATCCGGGCCAGCGGTCGTCCAGCAGCAGGTCGTCGGAGCCGGCGGGACGTCCGGTGCGCAGTGCCTGCGGCATGGGCCCGTCTCCGTCCTCCCACTGGACGGCGACGAGCGCGGACAGGTCCGGATGGGTGACGGCGGTGGTGCCCCGGGCCGGACCGCCGCCGGTGTGGACGGTGGCGGTGGCTCCGCAGCAGCCGGGGGTGGAGCGGACGACCTGTTCGGCCAGTCGGGCGAGGCTCCGGGCGGGCGAGGCGGCGTCGGGCGGCGGCTCCGGTCCCGGCCGGGTCGGAGCGGACTCGAACGGCATCGCGTCGCATCGGTCCGGCATGGCGCTGCCCGGTCCTTTCCCTGGTCTCCGGCCGGTTCCGGCCGGTTCTCGAACGTCCGGTCCCGAGGGGTCGGCTGCCCTGCGCACCGGCCGGAAAACGCCCGGTGCGGCTCGGCGCACGCCCTCTCCCACCATCATCATCCCAATAAAGAGTGATGAGTAATATTTTTTCCGTCCCATCGACAGGACCTCCGGCTGCCCGCGGGTTACGTTGAGTACATGGCGCAGGCGGAGGAGTTCGGAACCGAGCTGGCGGACTTCCGCCGACGGGTGGAGGAACTGCGGTCGGCTCGTGCCCTGCCGGAGGCCGACCGGCTGCCCGCCCTGGAGGCCGCCCTCCTGGAGCTGCGGTACGCGGCCGAGGTGCTGCTGCCGCGGTGCGAGGAGCCGGCCGCCGAACGAGGCGGCGGCGACCGGGAGGAGCACCACGAGCACCGGTTGCTGCACACCCTGTTCCAGCGGCTGCCGGTGGCGGTGGCCCTGCTGGACCGGGACACGGTGGTACGGCGGTGCAACCCCGCCGCCGGGCAGGTGCTGGGCGTGCGGGGCGAGTACGCCACCGGGCGGGCGCTGACCGGCTCCCTGGCCCACGATTCCCGGGCGGCCTTCCGTTCCCAGGTGGCGGCCGTCGCCCGCGGCGAGGGCGACCGCGGCCTGACCGTCCGCCTGCCGTGCCCGCCGCGGCACGGCGC
>NZ_JBXUOY010000447.1:0-2494 GCF_057196705.1 Streptomyces sp. ATLC9
CCTCGGCCCCGGTGGAGCAGCCGACGACCACCGAGGCCACCGCCTGGTGGCCGAACGGGAAGCGCAGCCCCAGCCGCCCCCACAGCAGGCTCGCGCCGAACGACACCGCGACCGTGGCGGCCAGCAGCACCACGAACAGCGGCCCGGCCACCGTCCCCGGCACATCCGCGGAGACCAGCGGCTCCACGATCGCCGAGATCACCATCACGTGCACCATGTACGCGCCCAGCGCCGCCCCCGCCAGCTTCGACAGCGACGGCACCCACCGGTCCGGCACCCGCACCCGGGTGACCATGAGCAGTACACAGCCGGTCATCACGGCGACCAGCAGATGCGCGTTGGGGATCACGTAGTGGACCCGCGTGTGGTACCAGAGCACCCCGGCCGCCGTCAGCGCCATCGGTACCGCCCACACCCACCGGCGGCCCGCCAGACGGCCCAGGGCCCCGGCCGGCAGGGCGAACAGCATCGCGCCGCCCAGCGCGTACGCCACCTGGTAGACGCCGAAGCCCCAGCCGAAGCGCGGCAGGTCCCAGCCGGTCCACCGCTCCAGGTCGCCCATCAGGGAGGGCGCCGACGCGAGCACCAGCAGCGCCGCGCCCAGTCCCCACGGCCGCTTCCCGGCCCGCACGAGCACCACGAAGGCCAGGGCGGCGATCAGCGGGATGTAGGCGTACATGAACCACAGGTGGTACGCGGGGCGGACCGATCCGAACAGGGCCTCCACCGCCAGCCGCGACACCGGCCCGTCGTTGGTGCCCCACGCCCGGCCCCACAGCAGGTAGAGGGCCGTCCAGACGAACAGCGGCACCGAGTTGCGCACGATCCGCTGCCACATGCGGCGGCTGTCGCGCGGCGGCGCGCCGGCCAGTACCGCCCACCCGGCGATGGCGAAGTACATCGGCACCGCGAACGGGTTGAGGGCTTCCACGATGTGCCCGGTCCAGTAGGCGCCGGGCCCGCCCGACTCCTGGCGGTCGACCGCGGCGATGAACACCCCGCCGACGTGGCCCAGCATCACCGTGACCGAGCAGATCAGCCGCATCAGGTCGATGTCGTGCCGGTACTCGCGGGGAGCGGGCCGGGGAGCGGGCTCCGGCGCGGGGGAGGAGGAGTGGGCGGCGGGCGCGGAGACCCCGGGGAGGGGCGCGTTCCGCGCCGGGTCGCTCTGCCCGGAGCCCGCGCCGGCGTCGGGCCCGCGCTCCGGGGTCTGCACGGCTGTTTCGTTGGACACGGAGGCCACTCTCGGGCACCCGGGTGTACGGAACGGGAACGATCGGCGAACACTGCCCCGGACCGCCCCGCCCCGCTCCCCGCTCGTTCCGCCGCCGGAGCGGGCGGCGCGTCCCCCCGGCCGCGGGCCCGTTCGCCGAAACAGTGCCGAAACGGTGGTGTGAGACACGCCGACTGCCTAGCATCGATCATCGCCGGGACGGCATTGCACAGGTGTTCCCCAGCACCGTCCACACCACCCGTTCCACAGCCGCACTCAGGAGGCTCAATGATCCGCCGCAGGACCTCGCTCTCCCTCTCAGCCGCGGCGGCGGTGCTCGTCGCGGCGCCGCTGCTGACCGCCTGCGGCAGCGAAGCCCACCCGGGCGCGGCGGCCGTCGTCGGCGGCGAGCGGATCACCATGGAACAGGTGCACTCGCAGGTGCGGTCCGTACGGGCCGCGCAGGGCGAGTCGGACGGCGGCGCCGAGCTCGTCAGGAACACCGAGCAGCTCACCCGCGGCACGGTCGGCTCCCTGGTCTTCGAGCGGGTGCTGGAGCGGGCCGCCGAGGACGCCGGGGTGACGGTGAACCGCGCCGAGGTCCAGCGGGCGCGCGAGGAGGCCGAGCGCAACGTGGGCGGCCCCGAGCAGCTGGAGGCGATGATGCTCCAGCAGCGGGCCGTGGCGCCCGACGAGATCGACCAGGCGGTGCGCTCCCAGCTGCTGGTGCAGGAACTGGCCGGGAAGCTGGGCGCGAACCTCCAGACGCCCCAGGGCCAGCAGAAGGTCACACGGGCGCTGGTGGAGGCGTCCGAGAAGCTGGACGTGACCGTCAACCCGCGCTTCGGCGCCTGGGACGACGAACAGATCACCCTGACCGACACCAAGGAGCCGTGGATCAGGAACGTCTCCAACCCCGAGCCGCGGCAGCCCGCCTGACGCCTCCGTCCCGGCCCCGCCCGGCCCGCCGGTCCCCGCCGATGGTTCCACCACTGTTCACCCGGAAGTCGGCACGGTGTCACACGCGCCGCGCGGCGGTCGGGCACTGTTCGGCGTCCCGCCGCCGAACAGTGGAGAGACATGAGGACGAAGAGGCCCGGGGCCGCGTCACGGGCGTGGCCGGGGATTCCGCGCCTGCGGCCGGGTGCCGCGCGGGACGCCGAGGCGCGCACCGCGCTCACCGAATGCGTCCGGGCCTGCGCGGAACGGCTCGCCGACCTCACCGGGGCGGGCGGCGGGGCCGGGGGGCGGCCCGGCCCGGGGCCGCCCCCCCGGAGCCCC
>NZ_JBXUOY010000448.1:0-2494 GCF_057196705.1 Streptomyces sp. ATLC9
GACGCCGGTCCGCCCTGGCGGCGAACCGGCGTTCCCTGCCCTGCTCCGCAGGAGCTTCGTTTCCTCCCCGCCCTAAAGGACGGGGTATCCACGAAGGAGAGCCCCGATGACCCTCATCCGCCGCCGTACGACCGCCGCCGGCGCCACCGCGCTGGCCTCCGTCCTCGCCCTCGCCCTGTCCGCCTGCGGCGGGGAGAGCGGCGCCGCCTCCGGGGAGACCCGGACGGTGATGACCGCCCACGGGGAGGTGGAGGTCCCCGCCGAGCCCGAGCGCGTGGTCGTCCTCGACACCGCCGAGCTGGACTCGGCCATAACCCTGGGTGTCAAGCCCGTCGGTTCCACCCGTTCCGACGTGGCCTCCGGCTTCCTGAAGTACCTGCCGGAGGAGAAGGTCGAGGGCATCGAGAACGTCGGCAACATCGCCGCGCCCAACCTGGAGAGGATCGCGGCGCTCAAGCCGGACCTGATCCTGGGCAGCGACATCCGCGACAAGGACCGCTACGACGAGCTGTCGAAGATCGCCCCGACCGTCTTCACCGAGACCACCGGCGCGCCCTGGAAGCAGAACTTCCTGGTCCACGCCAACGCCCTCAACCGGCAGGACGAGGCGGGGAAGGTCATCGACGCCTACGAGGCGAGGACGGCCGAGGTCACCGAGGCGCTCGGCGGCCCGGAGAGGGCCCGGGAGCTGACGGTGAGCGTCGTCCGCTTCGTCGAGGGCGCCGACACCCGCGTCTACGGCAGGCAGAACTACATCGGCTCCGTCCTCGCCGACATCGGCGTGAGCCGCCCGGCCATCGCCGACGAGGCCCCCGACGGCTTCTCGGTCGATGTCAGCCCGGAGAGGGTCGACCAGGGCGACGCGGACATCGTCTTCTACACCTCCTACGGCGACCCGGCGAAGTCCGGCGAGGACGAGGCCGTCGGCGGCGCGCTGTGGAAGAGCATGGAGGCGGTGGGGAACGGCCGGGCCCACCGCGTGGACGACGAGACCTGGATCCAGGGCATCGGCTACACGGCCGCCGACACGATCCTGGAGGAGATGAAGGGCTTCCTCACCCGGGACTGACGCCTTCCCGGCCCCTGGCCCGGCATACCGGTGAGCACGCCGCCACCGGCACCGACGGCCCGGTCTTCCCCGGGGGTGGAGACGGCTCTCCGGGAGACGACCACTGTGCCCGTGCCCGCCGGGAGCGCCGCGGTCCGGCGGACACGGGCACGGGCCCGGGGGCGCGCTCAGGTCGGCTGGACCAGCATGCCGAGCAGGTGGTTCCCGGGGGCCTCGGGATCGGTGCTGAAGTAGAACTCGACGATGGCGGCACGGTACTCGGCGTGGCTGATGACCCCGTCGCCGTCCAGGTCCACCCTGTCGAACGCCGGACCGCACTGCTCGGCGGGGACGCCGAGCGCCTGGTACAGCGCGACGTACTCGTCCCGGCTCAGAACGCCGTCACCGTCGGTGTCGGTGACGTTCACGATGGCTTCGATGATGGCCATGACCACGTTCTCGAAGTGGGCGGGGGTGGTGACACTGTCCTGCATCATGGTGATGAACTCGGTGCGTGAGATCCGCCCGTCACCGTCGGTGTCGGCCTCTTCGAGCAGCCGCCACCACTGCGCGAAGGCGGAGTGGAAGGCGGCGCGGTTGTCGTGGTCATCCTCCTCCGCCACTCCGGCGAAGACCGCCGCCGTCGCCTCCAGGTCCTGGGGGGTGAGCTGACCGTCGCGGTCCTGGTCGAACCAGTCGAACAGAAGGCTGAACTTCTGGTCCACCACGTCACTCTTCATTGTGTCTCCCTCACTCAAGCTGCGAGCCGCCCACTCATATGGCGGAGTGGTCTGGGAAGACGCTAGGGACAGGCGGACGCGGGGATGACCGCTCAGATGGATTCTCAGCCGTACGGGTGACACATGGAACGAATGAACGAAAAATCCTTGGTCGACAGTTCCGGTGTCCGTGCTCCGTCGGCCACGAACGATGTCCGGCCACCCGACCGGACGTGCGGCGACGGGGCCCGGTACCCGATCCCGTGGCCGACACCGTCGAACGACGGGGGTCCATGCCGCCACCGAAACGCCGGTCCGGCCCACCGGTGAACACGGGATCCGCCCCTGCCGGGGGGGGAGGCTGCCCGAATCACCCCTTCGGCCGCCGCGCCCGCCACAGCAGGTAGAGGGCGCTGGCGACGGCCGCAGCGCGCAGCGCCCAGGGCCAGGAGGCGGTGATCGCCCCGCCCAGCGCGCCCTCGGCTATCGGCTCCCCCCAGCGGCCCTCGGTGCGGCCCCACAGCCACACCAGCCCGGCGGCCGCGACCGTACCGGGCACGACCGTCACCGCCCACCTGGCCTCCTGGCGGCTCAGCCGGGGCGACCACCAGGCGGCCAGCCAGCCCAGACCCAGCGGGATCAGCGAGCCCATCACCGCGCCCGCCACCAGCAGTGCGGCGGCCGCCAGCTCCACGGCGCCGCCCACGCGCGGCACGCGGGCCGCGGG
>NZ_JBXUOY010000449.1:0-2494 GCF_057196705.1 Streptomyces sp. ATLC9
ATCCACCCCGTCGGCCGACCACCCTCCGTCGGCCGGAGGGCCGCCCGGCCCGCCGGCGCCGCCCCCGGCCGTCGTGGCCGCCGCCGGCGGAGCGTCGTCCAGTCCGTCGCCCTCGGCGATGGCGGTGAGCCGGGCGGCGGTGTCCATGAACGCCGGGTCCACCCGGTACACCGCCCGGTACAGCGGCAGCGCCGCCGCGCTGCGCCCGGTCCCCTCCCGCGCCCGGGCCAGCCAGTAGCGCAGCTCCTTGCGCTGCGGCTGCTCGCTGCGGCAGCGCATCAGAGCGGCGGCCAGCAGCGGCTCGGCCTGCCCGTACATCTCCAGCCGCACCCGGGCCATGCCCGCGAACAGGCTCGCCTCGACGCCCATCAGCGGATCGCCCACCAGCGGCTCGGTGTGCCGCACCAGCAGCTCCCAGTCCTTGGCCAGGTAGGCGCGGCAGGCGTGCAGGAACCGCACCTGGGGGTCGGCCTCCACCGGCGGGCACCCGGCCAGCGCCCGGTCCAGATCGGCCACACGCCGGCCGTCCAGCCAGTGTGAGGCGTGTGCCAGCAGCAGGTCACGTTCGGTCTCCAGCACCGGCTGCACCCACCAGCCCAGCCAGTACCAGGAGTTGAGGGCGCGGCCGTGCCGGGCGCGCTGCTCGCCGAAGCGGTGGCGGTGCTCGTGCATCCGCAGCAGCGCGGTGGCGGTGTCCGCGCGCAGGGCGTGCAGCCCCAGCCAGGCGTCGGCCATACCCGGGTCGATGCGCACGGCGGCGCGGAACTCCTCCTCGGCGTGGGTGTAGGAGCCCACGGTGTACGCGTCGACGCCGCGCAGCCAGGCGAGATCGGCGGGGGCCTGCGAACCGTGGACGTCCCGCGTGCCGTAGTCCCTCACGTCCCCCACGAAACGTCCCCCGAAGGTATGCGCCGGGTGGTCGCCCGACGACGGCGGTGGTTCTCGACGGCGCTCAACGAACATACAGCTGAAGGGAGTTGACGCAGGCAGCGAGGCAGGAACCCCGGCTGTCCGCAGCCTTTGGCATGGTACCCGCGCCGCGGTTCCGGCCGTAGACGGCCTACGGGCAGGCCGGAGGGGGAGGAGAGGAGCCACGGGCCGACGACGGCCACCCGGTGACGGACGGTGACGGAAGGTCCGGGACGGCGTCCGGACAGGACGAAGCCCCCGATCACGGGGGAACAACCGGGGGCTTCGTGCGGTGAACAGCCTGTCAGGCCGTTCAGGGAGAACGTAGAACCAGGACCCGGGGGCGGTCAAGCCGGTGCGGGACGGAACATGCGACCCGTCCCGGCGGAAGCGCGTATCGCTGACGCCGTGTCACCCACCGTGTTCCCCGGGGGATTTCTCCGCCTCTCCTCGCGGCCCCGGAAGCACCAGGTATCCCTGCGCGCGCGGCCGTACCAGGATATCGGCGTGGGGGAGGGTGGGATCGGCGGCGAAGTGCCGTTCCTCCGCGCGCTCCCACCCGTTCCAGAAGTCCGCGAGTCCCGGCCCGTCCCTGCGCCGCCCCCGGGCCCACGCCTCCTCGCGCGGCACGTCCAGCCATACGACACAGGCCAGACGGGGGCGCAGAGCGCGGCGGCCCGCGCCGACCCCCTCCACCAGCACCACCGGCGCGGGCGGCAGCGTGCGCTCCCCGTCGAACACCCGGCGCTCCCAGTCGTACACCCCGTACCGGGCCGGCTCACCGCGCGAGAGGGGGGCGGCCACCTGCTCCAGAAAACGGGCCGTCCACTCGAACAGGGCATCGTGGCTCGCCAGATCGTCCAGGTGGAGCACCGGCGCCCCGCCCAGCTCCGCCGTGAGGAGCCCGGCCAGCGTGCTCTTGCCGGAGCCCGCGTGCCCGTCCACCGCCACCAGCCGCACGGGCCCGCACGACGGCGGCAGGGCACGCAGCCACCGGGCGAGACCGGCAGGACGGGCGGGGTCGTCCGGACCGGAGCGGGCACGGGAGGTCACCGCCCCAGCCTACGGCCGACCGGGTGGCGCCACTGGCCGAGACCGATGTTCCCGGGTGCACGGAAGCCCGCAGCACTGGCCCCGGGGATCGGGTGGCGGGAAGATGTGGACACTCCGCGGTGCGTCCGCGGCACCACCGTCGCCACCGCCGTACCGGCGCGGCACCCACGCGCAGCACCGCGCGACACCACACGCGCACCGACTCACGGAAGGACCGGGGTACCCACCGCCATGACCGACAGCAGACCGGCCACCCGCCGCACCGTACTCGCCGCCGCCGTCGCCACCGCAGCCGCCGCCGCCTCCCAGACCGCTCTCCCCCAGGCCGCCGCCTCCACCCTCCCGGCCGACCCCTCCACCCCCTCCGCACCCGTAACGGGCCGGGGCGGCCCGCGGCGGAACGGTTCCACGGTGGACTACCACGGCTGGTCCTCCACCGCCGACTGGCGTTCCGGCACCGGGCGGGGCACCCGCGTGGGGGGGGGCGGCCCCCCCCGCCCCCCCCAAACCCCCCCCCCGCGCGCCCCCGCCG
>NZ_JBXUOY010000450.1:0-2479 GCF_057196705.1 Streptomyces sp. ATLC9
GGGCGGCGCAGCCCCCCCCCGCGCGGGGGGGGCGCGGCGGGCGCCCCCCCCCCCCCCACGAGCACGCGCCACGGGCACGCGCCGCGGGCGCTACGCCAGCCCCGCCACCAGCTCGGCCAGGTCCTTGCGGCGGCCGGTGTAGAAGGGGATCTCCTCGCGGACGTGGAGGCGGGCGCGGGAGGCGCGCAGGTGGCGCATCAGGTCGACGATGCGGTGCAGCTCGTCGGCCTCGAAGGCCAGCAGCCACTCGTAGTCGCCCAGCGCGAAGGAGGCGACGGTGTTGGCCCGCACGTCCGGGTAGCCGCGCGCCATCTTCCCGTGCTCGGCCAGCATCTCGCGGCGCTCCTCGTCCGGCAGGACGTACCACTCGTAGGAGCGCACGAACGGGTAGACGCACACGTACGCGCGCGGCTCCTCGTCGGCGAGGAAGGCCGGGATGTGCGAGCGGTTGAACTCGGCGGGGCGGTGCAGCGCCATGTTGGACCACACCGGCTCCATCGCGCGGCCCAGCTTGGTGCGCCGGAAGAGGTTGTACGCCTCCTGGAGCGCGTCGGCGGTCTCCGCGTGCCACCAGATCATCACATCGGCGTCGGCGCGCAGCCCGGAGACGTCGTAGGTGCCGCGCACGGTGACGTCCTTGGCGGCGAGCTGGTCGAACAGCTCGCGGACCTCGTCGGCGTGGCCGGCGCGGTCCTCCGGCAGCGCCTCGCGCAGGCGGAAGACGGACCACAGGGTGTAGCGGATGACCTCGTTGAGGTCCTTGGCCTTCTTGCCCGCGTTGGGCGTCTTGCGGGGTTCAGCAGTCATGGGGTCATTCTCTCCCTGTGGGCGGGACGGCCGGTGGCCGGGCCCTCGATCCGGAGTGGAGTACCGCCTCGGCGGCGGTGCGGGCGCTCGCGACGCACGCCGGGATGCCCACCCCGTCGTACGCGGCCCCGCAGACGGCCAGGCCGGGCAGGGCGGCGAGGTCACGGCGCACGCGGGCGACGCGCTCCAGGTGGCCGACGGGGTACTGCGGCAGCCCGCCGTTCCAGCGGGTGACGGTGGAGGCGGCGGGGCGGGCGGTGAGCCCGATCGCGGCCCCCAGGTCCCGCAGGGAGAGCTCCACCAGGTCGGCGTCGTCGCGGCCGAGCACCTCCTCCTCGCCGTAGCGGCCCAGGGAGGTGCGCAGGACGAACAGGTCCGGGTCCTGGGCGGCGTTCCAGTGCCACTTGTTGGTGGAGAAGGTGGATGCCTTGATCGCCCGTCCGTCGGTGGCGGGGACGAGGAAGCCCCGCCCCTCGGGTGTCCGTGCCAGGTCGCGGCGGCGGAAGGCCATGGTGACCAGGGCCATGGAGGCGTACTCGATCCGCTCCAGCTCGGCCGCGGCGGACGGGGAGGGGCCGGCCAGCAGCCGTGCGGCGGCGGGGGCGGGTACGGCCAGGACCACCGCGTCCGCCTCCAGCGGGCGGCCCGCGGCGACCACCGTCCAGCCGTCGCCGGTGCGGCGCAGCCCGGTCACGGGGGTGTCGGTGCGGATGCCGGCGCCCGCGGCGCGGCAGGTGTCGGCGACGGCGGCGGGCAGCCGTCCCATGCCGCCCTCGATGCCCATGAAGACGGGCCCGTCCCGCCGGCTCGCCGCGGCGCGTTCCCGGACGCCGCGCACGGCGGCCAGCAGCGAGCGCTCCTTGCGGGCCTCCTCGAACAGGCCGGGCACGGAGGCGCGCATCGAGATCCGGTAGGCGTCGCCGGCGTACACCCCGCCCAGCAGCGGCTCCACGAGCCGGTCCACGACCTCGCGGCCGAGGCGGGCGGCGACGTACTCGCCGACGGCCACGTCCTCCCCCATCTCGGTGCGCGGCAGTTCGGCGTCCTCGGCGGCGCGGGCCAGGCCGCCGGGCGAGACGATCTTGTCGAGGACGGCCGGGTCGGCGGGTACGCCCATGACGTGGCCGGCGGGCATCGGGCGGACCTCGCCGCGGGTCCAGATCGCCGCGGTGCCCGTGGCGGGCGGCCGGAGGGCGTCGCCGAGGCCGGCGGCGCGGGCGAGGTCGAGGCCCTCGGGGCGGCGGGCGAGCATCGACTCGGCGCCCAGGTCGACGGCGGCGTCCGCGATCCGGCCGGCGTACAGCTTGCCGCCGAGGCGGGGGGAGGACTCCAGGACGGTCACGCGCGCGCCGCCCTCCAGCAGGCGGTGGGCGGCGGCGAGCCCGGAGATGCCGCCGCCGATGACGATGACGTGCATGGCTCCACTCTCCCAGACCGCCGCCGGCCCCGGCGCGCCGCCCCGGCCGGGAGGGGCCCGGCCCGGGGGGACGCGGCCGCGGCCCGGTGGTGGCTGTTCCGAGTCCTGACCGTGACCGCCTCGCTACCGGGGGGCGGAAACCGGTCCGCGCGGACGGCCGTCCAACTTCCGGCATTCACCGATGTGTTGGGGGGCGTTGATGTTCACGCGCTGGTTCACGTCCACGGCGGGGGGGGCGCCCGCGCGGCGCGGGGC
>NZ_JBXUOY010000451.1:0-2425 GCF_057196705.1 Streptomyces sp. ATLC9
GCTGTGACCTGTCGCCGCTGCCGAGCCGCGGCCCGTGCCCCGGTCAGGCCGGGGCGTTCACGGTGAGTTTCGCGGCGTCGGGGGCGTAGGCGGTCATCCAGTGCGGGCGCAGCCGGTAGTAGACCACATCCTCGTCCCAGTCGAAGGCGTCCTCGCCGTAGAGGTCCTTGAGGTACGAGAGCAGCTCCGGCCACCCCGCGGCCGGTTCGCCGCCGCGGGGGTTGAGGATCTCCACCTCGCCGTGGGTGAACACCCCCAGATCCTCGCCCCGCAGGTGCGCGGCGCTGGCGGCGGGCCGCACGGCGAGGTGACGGGCCTTGGCGGCGTCGCGTGCCGTGCCGAAGTGCCACCTTCCGTGCAGGAAGTGCCCGTCGACGCCGCTGATGCGCGGCTCGCCCTTCGCCGTCACGGTGGCCAGGGAGAGGGTGCACATGCCGGTGAGGACCCTGGTGAGCTGCCTCGCGGTCAGGGTGCGCTCGGTACTGACGATCGAGCGGAGATGCGGGGTGGAGCGGGAGAGCGAGGAGTCGAGAAGGGCCTGGAGCTCTTCGAACTCCTCCGGTGTTTCGCGCATGGGGATCCTTGTCCGTCCTTGGGGTCCAGGCCCGCGTCCACCGTCGACGCCGGCCGTCAAGGCCATACTCGACCCGAAACCCGACACCTCATGTCCGGTTTCCTCGATGCTCGTACTGTCCGTCTCCGGCTTCCACGCTGAGGCCGTACGGGACCGTGGCCGGGCTCGGCAGGCTGACCGAGGAGGGTGCGCGCTCGGCGTGGATGATCTACTACCGCGTCGCCGACGCGGACGCCACGACCCGGGCCGTCGAGCGGGCGGGCGGCACCGTGCGCGTGGCACCGACGGACCTGGGGGAGTGGGGCCGGATGGCGCAGTACAGCGATCAGCCGGGCGGCCGGTTCGCCATCTGGCAACCGGGGAAGAGCGCCGGCATCGAGTTGATCGGCCGGCCGGGCTCACTGCTCCGGACCGAGCTGTACACCAGCGACACCGCGGCGGCGAGGGAGTTCTACGGGGACGTCTTCGGCTGGCGGTTCGACGACACGGAGCTGCCGGACGGCGCGGGCACGTACTCCGTCATCACGGCCGCCGGGCTTCCCCGGGAGTGTGCGCAGGGCGGTGCCATGGGACTGCGTACCGAGGACCTCGCCCTGGCGGACGGACGGCCCTGCTGGCATCCGGTCTTCCAGGTCACCGACTGCGACGCCACGGTCGCCGCGGTCACCGGAAACGGCGGAAGCGTGCAGACGGGGCCGCAGGACGCGGAGGGCGTCGGCCGGATGGCCGTCTGCCCCGACCCGTGCAACGCGGACTTCGTGGTGCTCACCCCGAGCCGGAACCGAACCCGGGAGGGCGACGACGGCCGCTACCGCCGCGGCGCCTCCCGTCACCGCCCCGTCCGGGTCGGTGCCTGGCCGCCGACGGGGATGCCCAGTCGGCCGGCCACGGTGGTGAGGGCCGCTCCCAGGGGGAGCGCGACCCGGACGAGGGCGTGTCCGTCGCCCCGGGTCGGATCCTGGTTGACGATCAGTACCGGCTTTCCGTCCCGGGCCGCCTGGCGGACGAACCGGAGCCCGGACATCACCGTCAGCGAGGACCCCAGGACCAGCAGCGAGGACGCCTTGCTCACCAGCTCGCGGCAGTGCTCGACCCGCGGCGGCGGAACGGCTTCGCCGAAGAACACCACATCCGGTTTGAGGGTGCCGCCGCAGGCTGTGCAGGGCACCACGCGGAAGTCCCCGACCTGTTCGTCGGCGAGGTCGGCGTCACCGTCCGGGTTGAATCCGGCGGCCACCGGCTCGAAGCCCGCGTTGGCCTCCTCCAGCCGCCGGGCGAGTTCGCGGCGCGGGCCGGCGGCGCCGCAGGAGAGGCAGACGACCCGGGCCAGGCTTCCGTGGAGCTCCACGACGTCCTCGCTGCCGGCGGCCTGGTGCAGGCCGTCGACGTTCTGGGTGATCACGCCCGAGAGCAGCCCGTGCCGCCCGAACGCGGCCACGGCCCGGTGCCCGGCGTTGGGGCGGGCGCGGCCGAAGGTGCGCCAGCCGAGGTGGCTGCGCGCCCAGTAACGGCGCCGGGCCCGGGCGTCGGCGGTGAATTCCTGGTAGGTCATCGGGGTGTGCCGGCTCAGGCTCCCGCCCACACCCCGGTAGTCGGGGATGCCCGACTCGGTGGAGATGCCCGCTCCGCTGAGCACCAGCACACCGCCGGCGCCGAGCGCGTCGGCGACCGGTCCCGGGTCCGTGGTGCCCGGCGGCAGGTCCTCGGTGGGCGTCCAGCTCAGAGTGGGGCGCATGCGCATGCCGCCAGGGTACGGAAACAGGCCGCGCCCGGTCGTCCCCGCCGGCCCAGGGGCGGCGCGCGGCCACCTCACGCCGTTGCCGCGGGCGCGGCGGCCTGCCCCCGCGGGGG
>NZ_JBXUOY010000452.1:0-2420 GCF_057196705.1 Streptomyces sp. ATLC9
GGTCCGCTCCCCGCCCTGCCCGCGGGCCTCCCGGGCCGCGCGCAGCGCCCGGCGCGCCTCCGGCCGCGCGCGGCGGTGTCCGTGGAAGTGCCCGGGGTGGTACAGGTGCGAGCGGGTGCCGGAGGCGGACAGCGCGGGCCCGACGAGGAACAGCGTGTGCTTCCACAGCCGGTGCTCCTTGACGGTCTCCTCCAGGGTGCCCACCGTGCACCGCAGCACCAGCTCCTCCGGCCAGGTCGCCTGGTGGGCGATGACCACCGGGGTTTCGGTCGGGTAGCCGCCCTCCAGCAGCTCCACGGCCAGCTGGCCCGAGCGCGCCGCCGACAGGAAGACCGCCATGGTCGTACCGTGCCGGGCGAACTCCCGCACCTCCTCGCCCGGCGGCATCGGCGTCTTGCCGCCGCCGAGCCGGGTGAGGATCACCGACTGGGCGACCTCCGGGATGGTCAGCTCCCGCCCCGCGATGGCCGCCACCGCCGAGAACGAGGACACCCCGGGGACGATCTCCACCTCGACGCCCAGCTCCGCGCAGCGGTCCACCTGCTCCTGGGTGCCGCCCCACAGCGCCGGATCGCCGGAGTGGACGCGCGCCACCCTCAGCCCCTCGCGGGCCGCGCGCCCGTAGACGGCGATCACGTCCTCCAGGGACATCGAGGCCGAGTCCAGGACCTCCGCGTCCTCGCGGGCGTGCTCGAGGACCTCCTCGCGCACCAGGCTGGCCGCCCACACCACGACGTCGGCCTCGGAGATGGCGCGGGCCGCGCGGAAGGTGAGCAGATCGGCGGGGGCGGGCCCGGCGCCCACGATGGTCACCTTCCCGGAACCCGCCGGGGTCCTCCCGGTGGTCCGTGCGGCCCCGGATCCCCCGGCGGGCCTCCCGGCGGCCTCCCGGGCGGTTGCGTCGGTCACAGCTTGCCTCCTCGGCTCTCCCGGCGCGCGGGGGCGATGAGCGTGGACAGATAGGGGAGTTCGGTGTCCCCGGAAGCCGGACGGCTTCCCGGACCGGCCTGCGGACCGGTGTCCGATGCGGTATCCGATGCGGTGTCCGAGGCGGTGTCCAGGTCGGCCGCCGGGCGGATCGACTCCTGGGGCAGTCCCAGCGCCGAGCCCCACACCGCACCCTCGGTGCGGCCCGTGGCGCGCAACGCGGCGGCGACCTCGCGCGCCCGCCGCCCGAACTTGTAGGCCACCACCGTCCCCGGCCCCTCCAGGGCCTGCCGGAGCACCGCCATCCCGGCCGTCACCGGCACCAGTGTCAGCGGCTCCGTCCCCTCGGTGAGCACCGCCCCGCCGCGCGCGGCCAGGTCCTGCATCGCGGTGATGCCCGGCACCGTCTCCACGACCGCCTCCGGAACCAGCTCGCCGACGGTCTGGGCGAGGTAGGTGAAGGTCGAGTAGACGTTCGGGTCGCCGATGGTCGCGAACGCCACCGTGCCGTGGGCGCGCAGCAGCCCGGCGACGCGTTCGCCCGCCGCGTCCCACGCCGCCTCCCGGCGGGAGCGGTCCTCGCGCTCGTTGAGCGCGAAGACCACCCGCACGACCCGCTCGCGCGACACGTGGTGCAGGACGGTGGCCTCGGCACGTCCCGTACCGCTGCCCTCCATCACGGGCACCACCACCACGTCCGCCGCGCGCAGCGCCTTGACGCCCTTGACCGTCACCAGGTCCGGATCGCCGGGGCCCACCCCGACACCGACGAGCCGCGGCCCGCCGGCCTCCCGCACCCCACCGCCGTCACCGCTCACGCCGCACACCTCTCGACACATCTTCCGACGAAACGCCCGGCCACGGACGGTTCCGCGGCCCAGTGCACATGCAGGTACGAGGCATGCACATTCCCCTTCACAAAGCCCTCGACCCGGCGACCCGGCCGGGAAGCCCTCCAGGTCAGCCCCCACGCGGGTCCGGCCCCGGCCTTTGGCCCGCCCGCCTCGGGATCCACCGCCGTGCGGTGGAACTCGTGGCCGCGCACCCGCGTCCCCGCGGCGGCCAGGACGCTGTCGCCCACCGCCACCGCCTCGCGGTAGCCGAGGGTGAGCCGCCCGGTCATCCGGGCGGTGGCGTCGAGCACCCCGCACATGGGCACGCCGTCCAGCTCCCTCGCCAGGTACAGCAGTCCGGCGCACTCGGCGGCGACCGGCGCCCCCGAGGCGGCCAGCTCCGCCACCGCCCGGCGCAGCGGCTCGTTCGCCGAAAGCTCCGGCGCGTAGACCTCCGGGAAGCCGCCGCCCACGACCAGCCCGGCCGTGCCCGGCGGCAGCGAGGTGTCCCGCAGCGGGTCGAAGACGGCCACCTCCACGCCCGCCGCCCGCAGCAGCTCGGTGTGCTCGGCGTAGGAGAAGGTGAACGCGGCCCCGCCCGCGACGGCCACCACGGGGCGCCCGCGGGGGGGGCCCGCCGGCACGGGTGGCGCCCACGGC
>NZ_JBXUOY010000453.1:0-2394 GCF_057196705.1 Streptomyces sp. ATLC9
GCCGCTGCCGGTGGCCGGGGTGATCGCGGTGGCCGAACGGTCCGGGACGCCCGAGCCGGCGAGCGCCGGGTGACCGTACGCCCGCCCACCGCCCCGCGGTGGGCTGCCGCAGGCCCGCCGCGGTCCGGAGGGGCCGCGGGGACCCGGCGAACGAGCAGAACTGAGCAAGCGCTTAGAAAAGAGGTCCGGATCACACGTGGCGAGTCGTGACCGCCGCCTTACGGAACGGTAGTTTCCAAGCATCCACAGCCCTCCGCCCCCGTTCCCTGGAGCCGTGATGCCCGAAGCCGTGATCGTCTCAGCAGTCCGTTCGCCGATCGGACGCGCCTTCAAGGGCTCGCTCAAAGACGTCCGCCCGGACGACCTGACCGCCGGCATCGTCAAGGCCGCGCTGGACAAGGTGCCGCAGCTGGACCCGACCGAGATCGACGACCTGATGCTGGGCTGCGGCCTGCCCGGCGGCGAGCAGGGGCACAACCTCGGCCGGGTCGTCGCCGTGCAGATGGGGATGGACCACCTGCCGGGCTGCACCGTCACCCGCTACTGCTCCTCCTCGCTGCAGACCACCCGCATGGCCATGCACGCCATCAGGGCGGGCGAGGGCGACGTGTTCGTCTCGGCCGGCGTCGAGACGGTCTCCCGCTCGGTCAACGGCACCTCCGACGGCATGCCCGGCACCCACAACCCGGTCTTCGCCGACGCCGAGGCGCGCACCGCCGCCCGCGCCGAGTCCGGCGGCGTGGGCTGGCACGACCCGCGCGAGGACGGCGAGCTGCCGGACGTCTACATCGCCATGGGACAGACCGCCGAGAACCTCGCCCGCCTCAAGGGCGTCACCCGGCAGGACATGGACGAGTTCGGCGTGCGGTCGCAGAACCTCGCCGAGAAGGCCATCGCCTCCGGCTTCTGGGAGCGCGAGATCACCCCGGTCACCCTGCCCGACGGCACGGTCGTCTCCAAGGACGACGGCCCGCGCGCGGGCGTGACCCTGGAGGGTGTGCAGGGCCTCAAGCCCGTCTTCCGCCCCGACGGCCTGGTCACCGCCGGCAACTGCTGCCCGCTCAACGACGGCGCCGCCGCGCTGGTGATCATGTCCGACACCAAGGCGCGCGAGCTGGGCGTCACCCCGCTGGCCCGGATCGTCTCCACCGGCGTCTCCGGCCTGTCCCCCGAGATCATGGGCCTGGGCCCGGTCGAGGCCTCGAAGCGGGCGCTGAAGCTGGCCGGCATGACCATCGGCGACATCGACCTGGTGGAGATCAACGAGGCGTTCGCCGCCCAGGTGATCCCCTCCTACCGGGACCTGGGCATCGACGTGGACAGGCTCAACGTCAACGGCGGCGCCATCGCGGTCGGCCACCCCTTCGGCATGACCGGCGCCCGCATCACCACCACGCTGATCAACTCCCTCCAGTGGCACGACAAGCAGTTCGGTCTGGAGACGATGTGCGTCGGCGGCGGCCAGGGCATGGCCATGGTCATCGAGCGCCTGAGCTGAACGGCCCCGGACGCGCGCCGAGCCGGCCCGGCGTCCTCGCCTCCGGGGTGGTACGCGTCACACCGGCCCGGCGCGCGGTGTGATCTGACCGACTGTCGGCGCGCCGTCGATGCACCGGTGAGACCGAAGAGCCCCCAGGATGTGATCTATGTCCTGGGGGCTCGGCGTCTTCCCTGCTCACAGCGGTCGCGTTGGTCCGCACGGAGGCCCGCGCACGCTCTTTCGGGGGCGTCCGGCACACCGCTCGACAGGAGATTCCCCTCCGGCTGCGATAGGAATTCAGGGGTCGGAGTTCCAACCGGGAGTACGTCAGTGAGCGCCATATCCCTCATCCTGATGCTGACAGCCGCCGTCGCCGCGGCTCTGGGCGGCGCCGCCCTGCACACCGCGCTGGGCCTGCGCCGCCGGCTCACCGAGCTGCGGGTGCGGCTCGCCGCGGCCGAGGCGCGCGCCTTCGTCCCCCCGGCCCGCACCTCCCCGGACGCCGGGGAGATCCGTTCCGCCGTCGCCGACGCCCTCGCCGAGGAGCGCGAGCGCGAGCTGGCCGAGGCGCGCGCCTTCTGGGCCGCCCAGGAGGCACGCGAGGACCACGCCGAGGGCCTTCCGCCGCAGGGGCGCGGCACGGAGTACGAGGGCGCCGGCCCCGACCCGGCACTGCTCGACGCGCTGCTGGAGCGCGCCCTGGGCGGCGGTACGCACGAGGGCGAGGCGTTCATACCGCGTCAGACGGACCGGGACGGGGTCTCCTCCGGGCCGGGCGTCCGGCGGCCCGCCGCACCCGGTTCCGGGGAGGCCGGGGAGTCCGGAGGACCCGGGAGCGCGGCCGGAACCGACTCCGCGGAGCTGGAGGCGGCGCGCCGCCGCCACCCCAACCACCCCGCCTACGGCCTCGACGG
>NZ_JBXUOY010000454.1:0-2376 GCF_057196705.1 Streptomyces sp. ATLC9
CATCCGGCTGTCGGAGGCCGGGCGCCGGGCCGAGGCCCTGACCGCCACCGAAGAGGCGGTGGAGATCCGGCGCAGGCTCGCGGCCGACAATCCCGCCGCCTACGAGCCCGACCTCGCCACCTCGCTGTCCGTGTTGACCTGGATCTTGGCAATGGAGGGCGAGTCCCTCAGGGCGCTACGCGTGACGGGGG
This sequence comes from Streptomyces sp. ATLC9, assembly GCF_057196705.1. NCBI lineage: Bacteria > Bacillati > Actinomycetota > Actinomycetes > Kitasatosporales > Streptomycetaceae > Streptomyces > Streptomyces sp. ATLC9. The sequence continues at coordinate 192 of NZ_JBXUOY010000454.1, forward strand.
AGGCCGTGGAGCTGTACCGCCGCCATATCGACACGCTGCCTACGGTTTTCCCGCGACTCCATGTGGTGCTGGACCTACAGGCGCAGCTGCTCGACGGTGTAGGGCGTCAGCAAGAGGCGGAGGCGGTCCGGCGCTGGCTCAGGGAGAACCCGCTCCCGTCTGATCCTCAGGACTGACCGGACGCGAGAGCGTATGCGAGAGCCCCGGAGGTGATCACGTCTCCGCGGCTCGCCACCCGCGAAAGCCCTCCCGGGCCGAGCGTGTTGTGAGGGGTGGTTCCGAGGAATCACCGCGATGAACCTGACGCCCGGTCAAGTGGTAGTCCCGGTGGAATGTCACGAGTGCACGGACTGTGACACGCCTCCCGGCTCCGCCTGCCGCTCTCTGACGTCGCTGGGCGGGGGGCGAGCGGAGGGAGGTGCGCTTGTACGGCATCTCGACGCTGGGCGGAGTGCTCTTCAACGCAGGGGACTGACCTCCGGGCAGGCCCCGTCCCCGGCGCCGGAGGGCGGACGCCGGGCTCGGCACGTCCGCCCCTGTCCGGGACGGGTCAGCCGCGCTCGGCGTACGCGCGCAGTCGCTCCTCGCGGCCGGTCAGGCAGCAGCTCGCGCAGCGCACCGCCTCGGCGGAGGTGTGGTAGAGGCAGCAGGTGCGGCGCAGGTACACCAGCCGCTTCCGCCCGTCCCGGGCCCGGTGCACCTCCACCACCTCGCCCAGCCCGGCCAGTCCGCCGGGGGCTCCGGCCGCGAACAGCTCCCACCGCTCCCGGAGCACGCCGGGGCCGGAGCCGCCGTCGAAGGCGCACAGGGCGGTGGCGCAGCCGTGGGCCACACCGCCGCGCAACTGCCGCAGCCCGGCCCGGGTGCGCCGGTGCAGGGCGTCGGCGACGGGCAGCAGGTGCTCCTGCAGCACGGTGCGGCGCAGCAGCGCCGCCGAGTCCTCCCCGGGACGGGCCGCGCACAGCCGCGCCTCGCGCACCCGTACGCCCGCGATGCCGTGGCCCGACGGCCGCAGGAGGACGTTGCCCGCCGCCATGTCCGGCACCTGGCCGGTCAGGGCCCAGTGCAGCACGGCCGCGGCCGTGACCCGGCCCGCGTAGACCGCCATCACCGTCAGCGCCGCGGCATGCTCGGTGCGGTGGCCGCTGCCGCGGTACTCGCAACCGATCAGATCGCCGAGTTCCCCGCTCCGCGGGTCGGAGAGCGCGGACGCGGCCAGCCACTCCCCGGACTCGGCGGCGGGCGGCCCGCCCACCTCGACGTGCCAGCGGGGCCCGTACGGCGCGGGCTTCCACGGCCCGCCCACGACGGCCCGCCGGTGGACGGCACGGTATACGGCCATGGCCTTGCCTCTCCGGGGATGTCCTCGTCCCCTGGCCGAAGCGGAAGGCGGCGCGTCAGTGTCTGACTCCCGGCGCCCCGCGGGGCGCCGGTCACAGTGGCGGGACCGTACCGGGCTCTCACCGGTTTCCTGTCCGTCGCCGCCCGGGATGGTCACGGCAAGTCTGTCAGGCGGCGGACGGACGCGGGACCCGTCGTGACGAAGCGCACGGCGGCGCCCCCGGTTCCGGTCCGGGTTCGGCGATCCCCGGCACCGGGTCACCGGTCAGGCGTCGAGAGGTGCTTCCTTCCGGGCACCGGCTTCGGGCGCGAGGACGGCGCGGAGGCGGCCGATGCCCTGCCGCCACCCCGGACCGTGGCTCGTCTCGTCCCAGAGTTCGGCCAGCTCGGACTCCCCGGCGACCACCCGGTCGAGCGCTTCGACGGCGAGCGGACGGAGATCGTCGGCGAAGGCGGGAAGGGCCTCCCTGGGCCCGTAGCCCGTGCCGACCGGCTCACCGCCCGGGCACCGCGCCGCGACGAGAGCGGCGGCCGCGACGGCCTCCGCGCCCTCGGAGCCGTCGAGGTAGTCGCGGGTCCGCGCGACGCGGCCGAGCGTCGCCCGTACGAGACCCTCGCGTTCGTCCGGGGCCGTCTTGTCCAGGGTGCCGGCGAAGTCCGCTGCCGCGTCGTTCTCGAAGGGGCCGATGTCCCAGGTTCCCACGGTGATCTCCTCGTGTCGCGGTGTGCGGCGATCATCGCAGCGGCCACTGACAGCGGCCGGTGTGGCGGTGCTCCCCGGGGGGGGCGCCGCCCCGGGGGGCCCGCGGGGGGGGGGGGGCCGGCCGGGGGGGCGGTAGGGGGG
>NZ_JBXUOY010000455.1:0-2368 GCF_057196705.1 Streptomyces sp. ATLC9
CCGGTACCGGCGCGCGGCGGCCCTGACGGCCGTACCCGCCCCGGGAGCCCCGGCGCGGCTGTCGGCGGTGTGACCTAGGGTTGCGTTCCGTGGAACCGGATCTGTTCACCGCCGCGGCCGAGGAGCGCCAGGAGAGGGACCTGTCCGCCTCCCCCCTGGCGGTCCGGATGCGCCCGCGCACCCTCGACGAGGTCGTCGGCCAGCAGCACCTGCTGCGCCCCGGCTCCCCGCTGCGCCGCCTGGTCGGCGAGGGCGGGAAGGGGCCCGCGGGGCCGTCGTCGGTGATCCTGTGGGGGCCGCCGGGCACCGGCAAGACGACCCTGGCCCACGTCGTCAGCAAGGCCACCGACAAGGGCTTCACGGAGCTGTCGGCCATCACCGCCGGGGTCAGGGAGGTCCGGGCCGTCATCGACGGCGCGCGGCGCTCCTCGGGCGCCTACGGCAAGGACACCGTGCTGTTCCTGGACGAGATCCACCGCTTCAGCAAGGCGCAGCAGGACTCGCTGCTGCCGGCCGTGGAGAACCGCTGGGTCACCCTCATCGCCGCGACGACGGAGAACCCGTACTTCTCGGTGATCTCCCCGCTGCTGTCGCGCTCGCTGCTGCTCACCCTGGAACCGCTGACCGACGAGGACCTGCGCGGGCTGCTGCGCCGCGCGGTCGCCGACGAACGCGGGCTGGGCGGGTCGGTGGAGCTGCCGGAGGACGCCGAGGCGCATCTGCTGCGGATAGCCGGCGGGGACGCGCGCCGCGCGCTCACCGCGCTGGAGGCGGGAGCCGGCGCGGCCCTGGCCAAGGGCGAGCGGGAGATCACCCTGGCGACGCTGGAGGAGGCCGTCGACCGGGCCGCGGTGAAGTACGACCGCGACGGCGACCAGCACTACGACGTGGCCAGCGCGCTCGTCAAGTCCATCCGCGGCTCGGACGCGGACGCGGCCCTGCACTACCTGGCCCGGATGATCGAGGCGGGGGAGGACCCGCGGTTCATCGCCCGGCGGCTGATGATCTCCGCCAGCGAGGACATCGGCCTGGCCGACCCCACCGCCCTGCAGACCGCCGTGGCCGCGGCCCAGGCGGTGGCGATGATCGGTCTCCCCGAGGCGCGGATCACGCTCGCCCAGGCGACCGTGGCCCTGGCCCTCGCCCCGAAGTCCAACGCCGCCTACCTGGCGATCGACGCGGCCCTGGCGGACGTACGGGCGGGCCTGGCCGGCCCCGTGCCGCGGCATCTGCGCGACGGCCACTACCAGGGCGCGCGGAAGATGGGCCACGGCGAGGGGTACCGGTACCCGCACGACCTGCCCGGCGGCATCGCCGCGCAGCAGTACGCCCCGGACGGCGTCCACGGCAGGCGCTACTACGAGCCGACGCGGTACGGGGCGGAGGCCCGGTACGCCGAGGTGGCGGAGCGGGTGCGGGCCCGGCTGCGGGGGGAGGGCGCGCCGCCGGACAAGCCCTGAGAGCCCGTCGGCGCCGGAGCCCCGCAGCCACGCCGGCCCTCGCGGTTTCCACGCCGGCCCGGCTCCGTCAGGACGCGGAGCCCGCCTCGAACAGGGCCCGGATCGCCCGGCGCAGCTCGGAGACGTCCCGCACCGGCCGGGGGAAGCCGAAGAGCGCGTCGAAGCTCCGCCCGCCCGTGCGGAACCGGACCCGCAGCCCGAAGCGGTCCAGAGCCACGGGCACCACCGCCTCCCGGACTTCGCACGCCCGCCCGCGCTCGTCCGGAAACGAGCACAGCCCGCGCAGCAGGTCGTCGTGGGCGGCGGCGAGGTGCTGCAGAAGTTCGGCCTCGTGGCGCGCCAGGGGGTCGGGGGACGCGGCGGCGAACTCGTCCGGTTCGACGTGCCCCTCGCCCCGCAGGTCGCCGATCCACCCCTCGCCGACCTCCAGCCGCAGCGGTGTCCACGCGGGGCCCGGGAGAGGCCCGGAGGGGTGCCGTTCGGCCCGCAGCCGGGTGCGGGCCATCCACTCGCCGCCGGACACGGGGGTGAGCCAGCCCGCCACCCTGGCCCGGCCGCGGACGCGGTGGGGCACCGCGACGGGCGCCACATCGGTGATCTCCATCACGGCGGCCAGGTCGCCGTCCCTGGCGTGGGCCGCGGCCCGGGCGGCCGGAGAGGCGGCCGGGACCAGCAGGAGCACATCCCCCTCGGGGGTGACGACGCGGGCCTCGCAGCAGCCCTGGCCCGGCCAGTCCGGACCGGCCGGGTCCGCACCGGGAATGACCAGGACGGCCGAGGCGTTCGACTCGACGAGGGTACGCATCCGCTCGGCGGCTCCCGGCCGCCGTTCGTCGGGCTCAGCCTCGGGACGCGGCCGACCCCTCCTCGCGCTCTCCCCTCCGGGGGGGGGGCGGCCGCCCGCGCCG
>NZ_JBXUOY010000456.1:0-2348 GCF_057196705.1 Streptomyces sp. ATLC9
GCCCGGAGATTCTCCGGGCCCCGCCGTCCGCCGCTGTCGTCGGTCCCGGCCCGCCGGTCGCGCGGAGGCTGCGCGGCGGCGTCACCGGGCCGTATGGTCGAACGGGTCGCGGGGGCGCATCGTCGTGCGCCGTCCGCCCCCGGACGACGGCGTGCGAGCGGACCGTTACTGCTGCTCGTCCCTGCGGCGCTGCCAGCGGTCCTCGATGCGGTTCATCATCGAGCGGCGCTGCCTTCCCTGCCTTCGCAGGTGCGGGCGGCCCCCTCCGTCGTGTCCGTCGTGCCCCTGGTCGGCGGGAGGCTGCTCACCCGGCTTGGGCGCCTTGCGCCAGCCCGTCACCGCGAGGACGGCGCAGCCCAGCATCACCAGGAAACCCAGCACACTGACGATGACCAGCTTCGCGACCATCCCGGCCATGAGGAGCGCGACGCCCACCAGAAAGCCCGCGACCGCCTGGTAGACCCGTCGCCGGGTGTACGTGCGCAGTTCGCTTCCCTCGAGCGCTGTCGCGAACTTGGGGTCTTCGGCGTACAGCGCTCGCTCCATCTGCTCGAGCATCCGCTGCTCGTGCTCAGAGAGCGGCACGGAGTCCTCCTACTCGTCGGTCGCGGGGGCGACCGGATGCGACCCTTCAAGGATAGGCAGGGATTCGCCCCCGTGAAACCCGCCCCTCTACGCCAGTTCGTGCCACCGGGACCGGGAGCCGGGTAGCGGTGTCGGGCTTCTCATTCCCCCGCCGCCGTGCCGTCATGCCGATCGGTGTGCTTCGATCATACGGTGGGTAGCCGCCGTTCGGGTCGCCTGTGGCCTACCGCACCTCACCGGCGGAGAGCGAGGCCTCCTCCCGGGTACGCGCGAGTACGTGGAGGTGCGCCGCGACGGACTGGAAGGCCGGCGACTCGGCCACCGCCTCCTCCAGCCGGGCCAGGGCCTCCGTGGCGCCGGGCTCGGCGTCCACCAGCGCGCCCGGCACCAGATCGGCGAAGACCCGCACGCCGTGGACCGCTCCGACCTCCAGCCCGTTGGCGGTGATCAGGGACGTGAGCCGCTCGGGGGTGAAGCGCCGGGGCACCGGGTCCCCGCCGCCCCACCGGCCGTCGGGGTCGCCCAGCGCCCGGTGGGCCTCGGCGAAGTGGCCGGCCAGGGCGCGGGCGAGCACCGCGCCGCCCAGTCCGGCCGCGAGCACGCTCAGAGTGCCGCCTCCGGGACGCAGCGCGGCCGTGACGTTGCGCAGTCCCTCGGCGGGATCGTCGACGTACTCCAGGACCCCGTGGCAGAGCACCACGTCGTAGCCGCCGCGCTCGGCCACGTCGAACAGCCCGTGTGCGTCGCCCTGCACGCCCCGTACCCGGCCGGCCACGCCCTCCTCCGTCGCGCGGCGCTCCAGGGCGAACAGCGCGTCCGGGCTGGGGTCCACCACGGTGACGCGGTGGCCGAGCCGGGCGACGGGCACGGCGAAGTTGCCGGTGCCGCCGCCGGTGTCCAGGACGTCGAGCGTCCCGCGGCCCGCGGCCTTGGCCCGGTCGTCGAGTGCTTCCCTCAGGACCTCCCAGACCACGGCGGTGCGGAAGTGTGCGTGGGGGCGGGACATGGCGGACGCTCCTAGGCGGCTCGGACGTGGCTGGCCCAAGCCTATTGCGTCACCGCGGCCGGTACGGCCGGCCGGGCGGCGGGAAGACGTCCCGCGCCCGCGCCCGCCCCCGCCCTCAGCCCGCTCGCAGCCGCGGCCCCTCGCCTCCGGGGCGCCCGCGCTCCCCCGTGCCCTCCGGGTTTCCGGGGAACGGCGGCACGGGCTGCCTCACCAGCATCCGCTCGACGATGCGCAGGAACATGCCCGCGTCGCGTATCAGGTCGTCGCAGTCGCGCCGGCCGGCCGCGCCGGCGATGCCCGCCTCGGCACGGGCGCGCCTGGCCGCGCCGGCGGCGAACAGCCTGCACCACTCGTCCAGCTCCGGCGCCACCTCGGGCAGCACCTCCCAGGCGCTGCGTATGCGCCGTCTGGCGCGTGCGGTGGACTCCGGTCGGCCGCGCACCGCGAGCACCGCGGCGGCGGTGCGCAGGGCCGCCAGGTGTGCGGTGGCGTACCGGTCGTTGGGGTGCTCCAGCTCCGCCGCCTCGCCGAGACCGCGCTGTGCCTGGGCGAGCAGGTCGAGTGCGGCGGGCGGGGCCGACGCCCTGCGCGGCACGGGGTGGACATCCTCCGGGGGCCCGTTCATCTGCGAACCTCCTGTCATCGTCTTGACTTCCTCCCCCTCCTGAAGGAGGGGGATTCCTACGGCTCGCGCCGTGGGGTTTTCTGCTTCATCACCGACTGCCCGCCCGGAGTACTCCGTTGAGGTCTTACACCA
>NZ_JBXUOY010000457.1:0-2326 GCF_057196705.1 Streptomyces sp. ATLC9
CCCCCCCCCCCCCCCCCCCCCCCCCCCCCCCCCCCCCCGCGGCCGGGAGGGGCGCTCACGCGCCGCAGCAGCCGCCGGCCGGGGCCGCGCCGGTCTGGTCGGTCTGGTCGCTCTGGTCGGTCTGGTCGGTCTGCGCGGCTTCGGCCGTGGCGCCGGCGGTGAGCTGGACGAGTTCCGGGGCGGGGGCGGCGCAGCAGCCTCCGCCGGCCTGGTCGTCCTCGGCCGCCTCGGGGGCGTCGAAGAGGCCGGCGCCGCCGCACACCCCGGTCTCGGGCAGGGTCAGCTCCACCCGGTCGGCCGACTCGGTGTCTCCGGCGAGGGCGGCGACGACGGAGCGGACCTGCTCGTAGCCGGTCATGGCCAGGAAGGTCGGGGCGCGGCCGTAGGACTTCATCCCCACCAGGTAGACGCCCTGTTCGGGGTGGGACAGCTCGCGGTGGCCGTGGGGGTAGACGGTGCCGCAGGAGTGGACGTTGGGGTCGATCAGCGGGGCGAGTGCCACCGGTGCCTGGAGGCGCTCGTCCAGGCCCAGGCGCAGTTCGGACAGGAAGGACAGGTCGGGGCGGAAGCCGGTGAGGACGATGACCTCGTCCACCGGCTCCAGCCGCCGCCCGTCCTCCCCGGCCAGCACCAGACGTCCGTCGCCGTCGCGCTCGATCGCCTGGGTGCGGAAGCCGGTGACCGCGTCGGCGTAACCCTCGTCCACGGCGGCCTTGGCGGCGAGCCCGAGGGCGCCGCGGGCGGGGAGCTGGTCGGCCTCGCCGCCGCCGAAGGTGTTCCCGGAGATGCCGCGGCGCAGGATCCAGGTGGCGTGGGTGCCCTTGCCCTCCTCGGTGCGGGCGAGGTCGGCCAGGTAGGCCAGCGCGGTGAAGGCGGAGGCGCCCGAGCCGATGACGGCGGTGCGCTTGCCGGCGTGGCGGGCGCGCACCTGCGGGTCGGTGAGGTCGGGGACGCGGTAGGTGACGCGGTCGGCCGCGGCGTGCTCGCCGAGGGCGGGCAGGCCGTCGCCGCCGGCCGGGCCCGGGGTGGCCCAGGTGCCGGAGGCGTCGATGACCGCGCGGGCCAGGACGCGCTCCTCGCGGCCGTCGGCGTGGCGGACGTGGACGGTGAAGGGCCGGCTCTCGCGGTCGGCGTCCACGACGCGGTCGCGCCCCGTCCGGGAGACGCCGGTGACGGTGGCGCCGTGGCGCACCCGCTCGCCGAACACGTCGGCCAGCGGCTTCAGGTAGTGCTCGGCCCAGTCGCCGCCGGTGGGGTAGGCGGTGGCCTCGGGCCGGACCCAGCCGGTGGGGGCGAGCAGCTTCTCGGCGGCCGGGTCGATCACCTCGCCCCAGGTGGAGAACAGCCGCACGTGGGCCCACTGGCGTACCGAGCTGCCGGCGGCCGGTCCGGTCTCCAGGACCAGCGGTTCGATGCCGCGTTCGGTCAGATGGGCGGCGGCGGCCAGGCCGACGGGGCCGGCCCCGATGACGACGACCGGGTACTGCTGGGCACTCATGGCGTTGGCTCCCCACGGGAACGGGCGGCCCGGCGGACCGCTGCTTCGATTTCCGTCGATGTCTGGAGCCTGCCATGCTGAATCGACAGACGTCAAGATAGACACGCGTCGAATCAGAGATCCGTTCCATGCCGCCGCGCCGTCCGGGCCGCGCCGCCCGGCGCCGCCTCGCCGGTCACGGGCGCGGGGCGGCGCCGGCCAGATGCCGGGCGATCTCCCGCAGGGCCGACAGCATCTCCTCCGGCTCACGCGAGATGTCCAGGCCGTGCCGGTACAGCCGCACCCCCCGCCCGTCCGGCCCCGCCGCCGTACCGCGCACCTCGTGGAAGCGCGCCGGCGGCGCCCCGCCCGCGTACACCAGGTGCGCCTCGCGCAGACCGAGCACGGTGGCGTACGCCAGCGCCTGGTACAGGTCGGAGCCGGGCGGCCCGCCGCTCTCCCGGGCGACCTTGTACTTGGCGTCGGCGACGGCGAGCGGGGTACGGCCGTCGCCGCCGCGCACGACGAGGTCCGGGCGCATCCGCACCAGGCCGGCGGCATCGAGGTGGTGGGGGTCCTGCAGGCGCGCGGTCAGGCCGTGCTCCCCGAGGGCCTCGCGCAGGGCGACGGTCACGAAGTCCTCGAACAGCCGGTTCATGTCCAGCAGGAAGCCGTCCACGGCGAGCGGTTCGGCCCCGGCGGGCCGGTGCTCGGGCGAGGAGCCGCGCAGCACGGCCCCGGCCAGCCGCAGCGCCGGCCGGTAGCGGGAGTTCAGGCGCGAGGGCCGCCAGCGCGGCGGCTCCTGCCCCCGTGCCAGCGGCGCGGCGCCCGCCAGGCGCAGACGCTGGC
>NZ_JBXUOY010000458.1:0-2296 GCF_057196705.1 Streptomyces sp. ATLC9
CGGCGGCATCGCCGGCAGGTCCCCCCGCCGGCCGTGCGCCCCGCGCGGCCCCCCCGCGTCCCCTGCCCCGTGCGCCCCGCCGTTCACCATGCCCCGCCCAGCCCCTCGTCCGGCACGCCCTCGCCCGTCCACCGCCCCAATTTAGTCCCCGGGAAACGCGGTTGGCCGCCGTGACCGAAGGGCCATGTCCACCGCGGCCAACACGACACGGACACTTCTCCGCGGCGGTGCATGTCTACGCACCCTCCCCCGGCCTAGCCTGCGAGAAACCACACCCTTGAACACCCCTTCGCACCGATGAGCCCGAGGAGTCTGCCATGACCGAACCGTCCGGAGGGCCCACCCTCCCCCAGGAGCGCCGCGTCGTCACCGCGATCCCCGGACCGAGGTCGCGGGAGCTGATGGCCCGCAAGCAGGCGGCCGTGGCGGCGGGCGTGGGGACGGTCATGCCCGTTTTCGCCGCGCGCGCCGGAGGCGGCGTCCTGGAGGACGTCGACGGCAACTCCTTCATCGACCTGGGCTCCGGCATCGCCGTGACCTCGGTCGGCAACAGCGCCGAGGCCGTGGTGCGCCGCGCCGCCGCCCAGCTGGAGCTGTTCACGCACACCTGCGTGATGGTGACCCCCTACGAGGGCTACGTGGAGGTCTGCGAGGAGCTGGCGAAGCTCACCCCCGGCGACCACGCCAAGCGGTCGGCGCTGTTCAACTCGGGCGCCGAGGCGGTCGAGAACGCCGTGAAGATCGCCCGTTCGTACACCGGGCGCCAGGCGGTCGTCGTCTTCGACCACGGCTACCACGGCCGCACCAACCTCACCATGGCGCTGACCGCGAAGAACATGCCGTACAAGCAGGGCTTCGGCCCGTTCGCGCCCGAGGTCTACCGGGTGCCGGTCGCCTACCCCTTCCGCTGGCCCACCGGCCCGGACCACTGCGCCGAGGAGGCCGCGGCCCAGGCGATCGACCAGATCTCCAAGCAGGTCGGCGCGCGGAACGTGGCCGCGATCGTCATCGAGCCGCTGCTGGGCGAGGGCGGGTTCATCGAGCCCGCCAGGGGCTTCCTGCCGCGCATCGCCGAGTTCGCCCGCGACAACGGCATCGTCTTCGTCGCGGACGAGATCCAGTCCGGCTTCTGCCGCACCGGCCGCTGGTTCGCCTGCGAGGACGAGGGGATCGTGCCGGACCTGATCACCACCGCCAAGGGCATCGCCGGCGGCCTGCCGCTGGCCGCCGTCACCGGCCGCGCCGAGATCATGGACGCCGTGCACTCCGGGGGCCTCGGCGGCACCTACGGCGGCAACCCGGTGGCCTGCGCCGCGGCGCTGGGCGCGATCGAGACGATGCGCGAGCTGGACCTGAACGCGAAGGCCCGCCGCATCGAGGAGGTCATGAAGCCCCGGCTGGAGAAGATGGCCCAGCGGCACGGCGTGATCGGCGAGGTCCGCGGCCGGGGCGCGATGATCGCCGTCGAACTGGTGAGGCCCGGCACCAAGGAGCCCGACCCCGAGGCCACCGCCGCCGTGGCCAGGCACTGCCACCAGGCGGGCGTGCTGGTGCTGACCACCGGCACCTACGGCAACGTGGTCCGCTTCCTGCCCCCGCTGGTCATCGGGGAGGATCTGCTGAACGAGGGCCTGGACGTCGTCGAGGAGGCCCTGGCGAACCTGGGGTGATCCCGGGAAGATCCCGGAACGGGGGGCTGCGTGAAGAATGTGTGCGAGGGCCATGGCCCTGCGGTGACACGTCTGTCCGCCGCCCGCCGTCTGCCGTACGTTCTTCCCCGGAAGAACGCAGTACGCCGTCCGCGGGTCCCCCGGACGGCGCCGGGCCGGTGATCCCTCTCAGCCGTCCCGGCCGTGCCCTCGCGCACACTCCTCACCGATCGGACGGCCGCCCGCCCCACACCCCCCGGGGCGAGCGGTGACCGGTCGCCGCGGCGGCCCCGGAACCCTCCCCCCTGTTCCGGGGCCGCCGTTCCGCGTTCCCCGGCCGCTCCCGCTCCCGGCGGTGCTCCTGGCGGTGGTCCTCCCCCTGCTGCTCTTCGCCGCGGCCGCCTGGCAGGTGGCCGCGGAGGGGCCGCTGGCGGAGGAGGACGAACGCCTGGCGCGCCGGATGCGTGAGGACGCCCCGCCGACCGCTCTCGCCGAGTTCCTCGCCGACCTGGGCAACATCGAGGTCGCGCTGCCCGTACTGGTCGCGGCGCTGGCGTACGTGTGGGTGCGCGGGCAACGCCGCCGCCCGCCGGCGGCGGCCGCGGCGGCCGCCGCGGCGATGGCCGCCGTACCGCTCCTGGTGGCAC
>NZ_JBXUOY010000459.1:0-2292 GCF_057196705.1 Streptomyces sp. ATLC9
CCGCGGGCCCGGAGCGCCGCGGGGAGCGGCCGGGCCGCGGGTTGCCGCCACCGTGCCCGATCCCCGTAGAGTGACGCGCACACCACCGTGGGCCGCTGGTCAGCGGTGTGATGTCCCGATACCGACCGGCCTGCCCCGAAAGGGACTCGACGGGGCGGCACAGAGAACGAGGGGGTGCCGGTGAGCACTGAGGCCGATCCGGTCCGGGCTCCGCTCCCGCCCGTCGTACCACCACGGCCCGCAGTGCCGCCGAGGGCCTACCGGGCCGCGGCAGCCGCGCCTCCGATAGCGACGGGGCCGCCGCCACCGCGGTCCGCGGCTCCCCCGGCGCGTCCGGAGGCGCCGGTGGCCGCTCCGGGTTCGGACAGGCGCGTGCGCGGTCCGGCCCGCACCGCCGCCGCGGCCGTCTGCCTCGTCCTGGGGTTCGGGCTGCTGGGCGGGGCCGCCGCCGGTACCTGGCTCACCGGCGGCTCCGGCGAGCGACCCGCGGCCGGCTACGCCGAGGCCCGCTCGCTGTGGCACGGGATACCCGTCGACACGCTCTTCCCCCGCACGCTGCGCGGCAAGGGCGCCGGGCCGGGGCGCGCCGACCGCCGCTGGACCCGGGTGGCGGTCGCCCCCGACGCCGACTGCCGCAACGCCTTCGACCCGAAGCTGGCCGAGGTCCTCTCGCCGGCCGGCTGCGAGCGGCTGCTGCGCGCCACCTACACCGACGAGACCGGCAGCAGCGTCACCACGGTCGGGCTGCTGTTCACCGAGACCGGTGAGAAGGGGATGCGCGCCCTGCGCGAACGGTTCGACGAGGAGAACCTCGAACTGCGCGACGGCCTGATGCCCCGTCCGTACGCGGCGCGCGGCACCGCCGCCGCCCGTTTCGGCGACGCCCAGCGCGCGAGCTGGACGATCCGGCCGCTCACCGACGCCCCCGTGGTGGTCTACACCGTCTCCGGCTTCGCCGACGGCCGTGCGGTCGGCGATCCGCAGCCGGCCTCCGAGGCCGTTCTGGAGGACCGGACCACCGCCCCCGCCCAGGCGGGCCTCGGCCACGACGCCCGCGGCATCGCCGACCGCATCGAACGCGGCCTGCGCCGCATCGTCGCTCAGGGAACCGGACAGGACCGATGAACACCACGGGCCTCCCCGCCTCCGCGGGCTCCCCGCACGCCCGCCGCTCCCGCCGTACCGGCCGCTCCCGCCGCGCCACCGGACTGCTCCGCGCGCTGCTGGCGTTCGCGGTGCTCTGCGCCTCCCTCCTGCTGACCGCGCCCGCCGCGCACGCCGACGAGGTGCGCGACCGGCAGTGGGGTCTGGACGCGGTGGGCGCGCGCGAGGCCTGGAACACCACCAGGGGACAGGGCGTCACCGTCGCCGTGCTCGACACCGGCGTCGACGCCGGCCACCCCGACCTGCGCGACCGGGTGCTGGAGGGCAGGGACCTCATCGGCTTCGGAGCCCGCCGGGGCGACGGGCACTGGGCACGGCACGGTACGGCGATGGCCGGGATCATCGCCGGACGCGGCCACGGCCCCGGTGATTCGCGGGGAGTCCTCGGAGTCGCCCCCGAGGCGCGGATCCTGCCCGTGCGCGTCCTGCTGGAGGACGGTGATCCGCAGCGGAAGAGGGCCAGGGAGGAACGCGGCGAGGCGCTGGCCGAGGGCATCCGCTGGGCCGCCGACCAGGGCGCCGACGTCATCAACCTCTCCCTCGGCGACGACAGCGCCTCCGCCCACCCCGACCCGGCCGAGGACGCCGCCGTCCGCTACGCGCTGGGCAGGGGATCGGTGGTGGTCGCCTCCGCGGGCAACGGCGGGGAGAACGGCGACCGGGCCTCCTATCCGGCCGCCTATCCCGGCGTGATCGCCGTGACCGCCGTGGACCGCGACGGCCGGCGCGCGCCCTTCTCCACGCGCCGCTGGTACGCGACCGTCAGCGCCCCCGGCGACGACGTGATCATCACCTACCCCGACCGCGAGTACTACGAGGGCTGGGGGACCAGTGCCGCGGCCGCCTTCGTCTCCGGTTGCGCGGCCCTGGTACGGGCCGCCCACCCCGATCTCAGCCCGGCGCAGGTCAAGGAGCTGATCGCGCAGACCGCCCGGAACGCCCCGCCCGGCGGACGCAGCGACGAACTGGGCAGCGGCATCGTCGATCCGGCCGCCGCCATCGAGCTGGGCGCGAAGATCGAGCCGCGGCGGCAGCGGCCGGTGGCCGAGGCGTATCCGAGCGAGTACTTCGGCGCCGGTCCGGTACCCGAGCGCGACCGCGGCGGCCGGCTGGCGCCCGCCGCCGCGG
>NZ_JBXUOY010000460.1:0-2269 GCF_057196705.1 Streptomyces sp. ATLC9
GCCCAGGGCACGCGCGGAGCGGCGGTGCGCGGAGCGGGCGGCCGCCGCGGGGCGCAAAGCGGTCCGGGCGCCGCGGCCAGGACATGTTCCGGCGGTCCGTCCGGCAGTGCGTCCGCCGTGGTCGCGGCGTCCGCGTGACCGCCCGCGCGGCCGGGATCCGGTATGCCGGAACGCTCTGCGGCGGACGGCGCGAGGTCTCCCTCCGGCGGAGGGAGCAGCGCGCCGCCGTGACGCAGCAGCCACCAGCGGTAGGCGGGGCTGGCCCAGGCGACCTCGGCGTAGGCGGCCATGAGGTCGGCACGCAGGCCGCCGATCTCCGCCGCCGGCGGGCTGTCCGACCGGCAGGCGAGTAACAGCCGTACCGCCAGCGGGTCGTCGCGCAGCGGGCGGATGACCATTCCCTGGCGCTGCTGCGAGACGGGCTGGCACACGCTCACCGCCTCGCCCCCGGCGATCAGCGCCGCGGCGGTGGTGTTGTCGGGCACATGGACCATACGCGGGTCCAGTCCGGCGGTCGCGAAGGCACGGCGTGTGGCGGCCCACTCCCCGTCCGCCGTGAAGTCGACGATCCACTGGTCGTCGGCGAGATCGGCCATCTCCACCACCCGGCGGCCGGCCTGGGGGTGCGTCTCGGGCAGAGCGATGAACTGCGGTTCCCTGGCGACCAGGACGTGCTGTTCCACCCCTGGCGGGAAGCGCAGCGGGAAGCCCTCCGGCTCGTGGACGAACGCCACGTCCACCTGCCCGTCGGCGACCGTCTGGAGCAGCGAGTTGGCCGAGACGTCGATGTGGAGCCCGGTCTCCGCGCCGGGGTAGCGGACCCGGAGTCTGCGCACCCATCCGGCCACGGCGCGGCTGGCCGTGCTGCCGATCCGCAGCCCCGCCCCTCCGTCCAGCGCCGCCGCGCTCCTCGCCTCGCTCACCAGGGCCGCCATGTCGGCGACGATCGGACGCGCGCGGCAGAGCACGGACCGCCCCAGGGCGGTGGGACGGCTACCCGTCCGCTCCCGGGTGAACAGCCGGCCGCCGACGGCGTTCTCGATACGGCGCAGCTGTGTGGTCAGGGAGGGCTGGCTCATGCCCAGGCGCAGTGCCGCCTTGCGGACGCTGCCGGCGTCGGCGATGGCGCACAGCACACGCAGATGCCTCACGTCGAGCTCCACACCTGGAGGATAACGACGCCCCAACGAGCGGCACCAGATGTCCGAACGCCGCTGAAACGGCATGCCCGGCGTTCCGGGCACACGACTTGGCCTTCCCCGGCCGTTCCCGGTGATCCCCGGCACGCCCTGTCCGGCCGGGGGATGAAACGGTGCGATCACGGGCGATAGCCCGGCGCTATCGCCGGTTGGCATCATCCCCGGCTGCGCGGGAGTCGAACACAATCCTGACTGACCGAAGTTCCTCCGCCGGACCCGGCCCCCTCAGGTTCCGCCTCCGGGTTCACCGACGAGAAGGAGACCCCCACATGAAGTCCTCCAGAGCGGCCCTGGCCGCGGCGCTCGGCCTGGGCACGGCCCTGAGCCTGACCGCGGTGCCGGCCACCGCGGCCCCCGCCCCCGCCGACCGGCTCCCCGCCTCGATCGCCGCGTACTCCGGCTCCGCCGCCGACCAGGCCAACACCAGGGCCTTCTTCGAGGCCGTGATGGAGTCCGCGCTGTCCAAGCAGGGGACCACGGGCGCGCAGGCCGTCACGGTCGTCTACGACGCCAGCCGGGCGCCCTCGTTCGCCACCGAGATATCCCGCAGCGCCCAGATCTGGAACTCCTCGGTCAGCAACGTCCGCCTGGTCTCGGGCAGTAACGCCGACTTCCGGTACTACGAGGGCAACGACTCACGCGGCTCCTACGCCAGCACCGACGGACGCGGCAACGGCTACATCTTCCTGGACTACCGGCAGAACCAGGTCTACAACTCCACCCGCGTCACCTCGCACGAGACCGGCCATGTGCTGGGTCTGCGGGACAACTACTCCGGGCCGTGCAGTGAGTTGATGTCCGGCGGCGGCCCCGGCCCGTCCTGCACCAACGCCTACCCCAACGCCGCCGAGCGCAGCCGGGTCAACCAGATCTGGTCGTACGGTCTGAGCGCCTTCCAGAAGGAGTCCACCGCCAAGGCCCGCTGACGGCGGAGCGGTCACCCGGTGAGCCGGCTCGCCGGGCGACCGCCGATCGGCGCGGCCGTCCGCCGGCCCGGCGTTTTTCCCCCCCACGGACGCCGGTCCGGCGGCCTCACCCCGGCGCCGGGCAGGAGAGACGAGCCCCTGCCC
>NZ_JBXUOY010000461.1:0-2266 GCF_057196705.1 Streptomyces sp. ATLC9
TCCCCGACCGGGCCTCGGCCCGGCCGCCCGCGGCCGCCCGCGGCGAGGACGCGGAGCGCCTCGTGGCCCGGATCCGGGCGGCGGGCGGCACCGTGGTGGCCACCGGCGGCTGCTTCGACCTGCTGCACGCCGGCCATGTCGGACTGCTCCAGGCGGCCCGCCGTACCGGCGACTGCCTGGTGGTCTGCCTGAACTCGGACGCCTCGGTGCGCCGCCGCAAGGGCCCGGGCCGGCCCATCAACCCGCTGGCCGACCGCGTCCGGGTACTGCGCGCCCTGGAGTGCGTGGACGCGGTGGCGGTCTTCGACGAGGACACCCCCGAGAAGCTGCTGGAGCGGCTGCGCCCGGACGTGTGGGTCAAGGGCGGCGACTACGCGCTGGCCGATCTGCCCGAGGCCGCGCTGGTGGAGGGCTGGGGCGGGCAGGCGGTCCTGCTGCCGTACCTCGACGGCCGCTCCAGCAGCCGTATCGCCGAGCGCGCGGCGGTGTCCGTGTCCTGGGGCGGGACGCGGTGAGCGGCCCGGGGCGGAGCGCGGCGAGTGAACGGCCGGACGTCCCAGTGAACGGTTCCGCGGGCGCCCCCCACCGGCCCCGGCTGCTGGTGCTGCGCGCGCTCGGCCTGGGCGACCTGCTGGCCGGGGTGCCCGCGCTGCGGGCGCTGCGCCGGGCCTTCCCCGACCACGAGACCGTACTCGCCGCCCCCGCGGAGCTGGCCCCCCTCGCCCGCGCGAGCGGCGCGGTGGACACCCTGCTGCCCGCCTCGGCGCCCGGCCGCGCCGTACCCGTGCTCACCGGCCGGCACGGGCCGCCGCCTCGGGTGGCCGTCGATCTGCACGGGAGGGGACCGCGGAGCATGCGGGCGCTGGCGGCGCTGAGCCCCGGCCGCCTGCTGGCCTTCGCCGCCGACGGCGGCCCGCGGTGGTACGCCGAGGAGCACGAACGCGACCGCTGGTGCCGCTTCCTGGCCTGGTACGGCGTCCCGGCCGATCCGGCCGACCTCCGCCTGCCGCCGCCCGCGGCGGCCTGCCCCGCGCCGGGTGCGGTGCTGCTCCATCCGGGTGCGGGCTCCCCGTCCCGGCGCTGGCCCGTCGAGCGGTACGCGGCCGTGGCCGCCGGGCTGCGGCGTGCCGGGCGCCGGGTGGTGGTCACCGGCGGCGCCCACGAGTACGACCTGCTGGCGCGGCTGGCCCGGTCGGCCGGCCTGCCCGGCGCCGACGTCCACGGCCGGCCGCCGCTGGAGCGGCTGTCCGCGCTGGTAGCGGGCGCCTCGGCCGTGGTGAGCGGCGACACCGGTGTGGCCCATCTGGCGGTGGCCCACGGCACCCCGTCCGTGACCCTGTTCGGGCCGGTGCCTCCCTCCCTGTGGGGCCCGCCGCCGTTGGAACGGCACAGGGTGCTGTGGCATCCGGGCCCGCCCGGCGACCCCCACGGCCGCCGCCCCGATCCCCTGCTGCTGCGCATCCGGCCGGAGGAGGTACTGGAGGCGCTGTCCCGACTGCCGGAGGTGCCCGCCACTTGAACGGCTCGCCGATCGGCGTGGTCATCGCCACCCGCGACCGCGCCGACAGCCTGGCGCGCACGCTGCGCGCGCTGACCGCACTGCCCGAGCGCCCGCCGGTGCTGGTGGTCGACAACGCCTCGACCGACCACACCCGCACCATGGTCTTGGCCCTCTTCCCGCAGGTGGCGCTGATGCCGCTGCCCGAGAACCGCGGGGCGGTCGCCCGCAACCTGGGCGTGGCGGCGTTGGAGACCCCGTACGTGGCCTTCAGCGACGACGACTCCTGGTGGGAGCCCGGGGCGCTGGGGAGGGCCGTCTCACTGCTGGACGCCCATCCGCGGCTGGGGCTGATCGCCGCGCGCACCCTGGTGGGCCCCGGGGAGGATCCCGACCCCCTGAACGACCTGCTGGCCGGCTCCCCGCTGGGCACGGCCCGGGATCTGCCGGGCCCGCAGGTGCTGGGTTTCCTGGGATGCGCCTCGGTGGTGCGGCGGTCGGCGTTCCTGGAAGCCGGGGGGTTCCATCCGCTGCTGTTCTTCGGCGCCGAGGAGACCCTGCTCGCCTACGACCTGGCCGCCCGGGGCTGGGGGGTCGCCCACTGCCCGGAGGTCGTCGCCCACCACCACCCGGACCCCTCGCCGCGCTCCGGGCGCGGCTCGCAAGTGCTGCGCAACGAACTGCTCACCGTCTGGCTGCGCCGTCCGCTGCCGCTGGCGGCGCGCCGCACCGGGGCGCTGGCCGCGCGGGCCCGCCGCGATCCGCGGG
>NZ_JBXUOY010000462.1:0-2225 GCF_057196705.1 Streptomyces sp. ATLC9
GCCCGGGGGGCGACGGCCCGGGGGGGGGGCCCGGCGGGGGACGCCCCGGCGCGGGCCGCCCGCGTGCGGTACGACCGGGTCCGGTTCAGCCGGCCGTGTTCGCGCGGCCCCCGGCACGGCCACCACTACGGCCTCCGGCGTGGGCCAGGGCGCTGGGGGTGAGGCGGCCGACGATCGCCGGGGCCTCACGTATGAGCGCGTCGTCGGTGAGCGCCTCCACCATGAACAGCGCGAAGTCCACCCGGCGCGTCTTGTCGCTGGCCAGCACCGGGTCGCCCACGTGCCGGCTCCACACGGGCAGGCCCTGGCTCTCGCCCTCCTCCAGGCTGCTGCCGCGCACCACGGTCCACCGGGTGTCGCTGGCGAAGATCCGGCGGCAGGCCTCCACCTGGTCGTCGATCTCGACGTAGCGCACGAGCCTGCCCACCCGGGCGGCGACCTTGACGCCCAGCCGGAACAGGGGCGAGTACCTGTCCTCGCCGTCGCGGGTGATGTGCCAGCCGCAGGAGAAGACCAGGCGCGCGCCCGGCCGCGCGTGGTCGAGCACCGCCTGCGCCGTGCCCGACGAGTACTGCCGCACCCCCCAGGGCACCAGCACCGTCAGCACCCCGTCGCATCCGGCGACCGCGCGCCGGATCACCTCCCGGTCGTTCGTGTCCCCGGGGACGACGGTCATCCGGCCCTCGAACTCGGCCAGTTTCGGCACGCTGCGCTCCCGGCACACGCCGACGACCTCGTAGCCGCGCTCCAGCGCGTGCCGGACCATGTACTGCCCGAGCTTCCCCGAAGCCCCGACGATGCAGACCCTCTTCATCCGATCCGTGTCCATGGCCCAGCCCTTCCGCCGGAGTCTTCGGCGTTTCCGCCTTACGTTGTAAGGTACGCTAGCCTTACGCCGTAAGGTGGTCAAGCGGGGCGAGAGGAGAGGCGGATGCCCGAGGCGGGAAAGGTCCGGAGCGGGGCGCCGGCGCGCACCCCGCTCAGCCGGGAGCGCGTGATCCGCGCCGCGGTGGCGGTGGCGGACGAGAAGGGGTCGGCCGCGCTCACCATGCGGGCCATCGCCGGGCCGCTGGGCGTCGAGGCGATGTCGATCTACCACCACGTGTCGGGCAAGGAGGACATCCTCGACGGCATGGTGGACGCGGTCTTCGGCGAGATCGAACTGCCGCCGCGCGACACGGACTGGAGGAGCTCCATGCGCCGGCGCGCGGTCTCCGCGCGCGCCGTCCTCCTGCGCCACCCGTGGGCCGTCGGCCTGATGGACTCCCGCTCCCGGCCCGGCCCGGCCACCCTGCGCCACCACGACGCCGTCATCGGGGCCCTGCGCGCCGGGGGCTTCTCCGTCCGGATGGCCGCGCACGCCGTCTCACTGATCGACAGCTACCTGTACGGCTTCGTGCTCCAGGAGCTGAACCTGCCGTTCACCGGCGCGGCCGAGCAGGACGAGGTCGCGGGCGCGATCCTGCGCGAGATGCCCGCCGACGCCTACCCGCACCTCGCCGAACTGGCCGTCGAGCACGTGCTTCGGCCCGGCTACGACTACGCCGGGGAGTTCGACTTCGGCCTCGCCCTCATCCTCGACGGCCTCCACCCGGACGAGACCGAGACCGCGAGCACCTGACCGGATGCGGCCCCGTGGGCGGGAGCCTCCGGCCAGGACTGGCCGGAGGCTCCCGCCCACCACGCGAAGCCCGCTGAACGGCTGTCAGCCGCCGGCCTCACCGGTGAGGTCGTAGAAGGTGGCGGAGCCCACCGTCACCTCCTCGAAGTTCTCCTCCACCCAGGAGGTGATCTGCGAGGAGGTGCCCGACTCGCGGCCCGCGCCGCCGCCTCCGTCCGCACGGCCGCCCGCGCCGCCCGCGATGAAGTAGTGGATCCTCCCCTCCGCCACGTACCGCTGGAACTGGGCGAGTGTCGGCGAGGGGTCCGTGCCGTTGAAGCCGCCGACCGCCATCACGGGCTCGCCGGTCGCCAGCTGGTAGCCGGCCGCGGTCTGGGAGCCGACCGCGGCGGCGGCCCAGGTGTAGCTGTCGGCGTCGGCCTCCAGTAGTTCCCCGGCCTCGGGGCTCACGGTCGCGCCGTTGAGCAGACCGCCCGCGCCTCCCCCGCGGCCCGGAGTACCGCCGCCGTCCCGCTGGCCCGGCCCTGCCGGGCCGTTCCGATCGTCCCGCCCCGCCGCTCCGCCGCCGGGGAGACCGTCGCCGGCCCCGCGGCCGGGCGTGCCG
>NZ_JBXUOY010000463.1:0-2217 GCF_057196705.1 Streptomyces sp. ATLC9
GGGCCCGGGGGGGGGGGGGGGGGGGGGGGGGGGGGGGTCTGGGGGGGGGGGGGCCGCGCGGGGGGGGGGGGGGGGGCGGCCCCCCCACCGGCGTTCCGCCCGCCGTCCGCTCAGTCGCGCAGCCGCCGGCCCACCTCGCCCAGCGCCCGCGCCAGGACGGCCAGTTCCTCGCGGCCGAGGACGTCGACGAGCGTCTCGCGCACCGTCGCCACATGGCCGGGGGCCGCGGCACGCAGCAGTTCGCGCCCCTCCTCGGTGAGGACGGCGAAGACGCCGCGGACGTCGGTGGGGCAGGCGCGGCGCCGCACCAGACCGCGCCTCTCCAGCTGGCCCACCTGGTAGGTCAGACCGCTCTTGGAGGTGATCAGCCGTTCGGCCAGTTCGGTCATGCGGATCTCGCCGCCGGGTGCCTCGGCGAGGTGGACCAGGATCTCGTACTGCGGGTGGGACAGGCCCGCCTCGTCCTTGAGCTGCTGCTCAAGCCTTCGGGTGACGCGGTTGCCGGCTTCGAGGAAGCCCTGCCAGGCCGCCATCTCCAGCTCGTCCAGCCATCGGGGCTCCTTCATGCCCCCATCGTACGCAGTTGTTCAAATTCAAACCAAGCTGTACGCTCGCCATCGGTAAGTGATTTAAATTTGAACCAAGGCGAACCGGTCCGATCCGGGAGGACGCCCCCGTGACCGCGGCCACCCCGCCGGCCCCGCGCTCCGAGGCGGGCCGCATGCCCGTGCTGTACCTCGGCCACGGCGCCCCGCCGCTGGCCGACGACGCCCTGTGGACCTCGCAGCTCGCCGGCTGGTCCGCGGAGCCGCCGCGGCCGAGGCCGTGCTGATCGTCTCCGCGCACTGGGAGTCCGCGCCGGTGACACTGGGCACCACCCGGACCGTCCCCCTGGTGGACGACTTCCACGGCTTCCCCGAGCGCTAATACCGCGTCGCCTACCCGGCCCCGGGCGCCCCCGCCCTGGCCCCGAAGGTGCGGGCCCTGCTCGCCGGGCCGGGCGCCCCGGTGCACCACGCGCCGGACCGGGGTCTGGACCACGGCGCGTACGTGCCGCTGGCCGAGATGTACCCCGACGCCGACATCCCCGTGCCGCAGGTCTCGATGCCCACCTTGGACCCGGGGGAGCTGCTGCGGCCGGGCCGCAGGCTGGCCCCGCTGCGCGAGGAGGGCGTACTGGTCGTCGGCAGCGGCTTCTCCACCCACAATCTGCGCGGTCCGATGTGGGGAACCGGGCCCGACCGGGCACCGTCCTGGTCGAAGGAGTTCGACGCGTGGGGCGGCCGGGTCGTGGGCGACGGAGTCCCCCGGCCGGCGCCGGTGCAGCGCGAAGCGGTGGCCCGTCCGGTACGCCTCCAGCCCGGCCCGGCAGTAGGCGACCGTACCGCCGGGCTCAGCCCACCGGCGCCGGCAGGTCCACCAGAGCGGCGAGCGCGGCGCGGTGGCGGTCGGGGGTGCCCAGCGCGATCTGGTCGGCCTTGGCGCGCTTGAGGTACAGGTGCGCCGGGTGCTCCCAGGTCATGCCGATGCCGCCGTGGAGCTGGACGCACTCCTCGGCCGCCCGTACCGCCAGCTCCCCGCAGTGGGAGGCGGCCACCGCGACGGCCACGGGGGCGTCCGGGTCGCCGGTGGCCAGGGTGTCGGCGGCGTACCGGGCGGCGGCCCGCGCGCCGACCACCTCCAGCCAGAGGTCGGCCAGCCGGTGCTTGAGCGCCTGGAAGGAGCCGAGCTGCCGCCCGAACTGCCGCCGGTCCCTCAGATACGAGACGGTGGCGGTCAGACACCACTCGGCGATGCCGAGCTGCTCGGAGGCGAGCAGTCCGGCGCCGGTCAGCAGCGCGCGCTCCAGCGCGGCGCGGGCCTGCTCCGGGCCGGCCAGCCGCCGGGCGGCGGTGCCGGTGAACGTCACGTCGGCCACCGGACGGGTGAGGTCGAGGGAGGTGCGCGGTACGACGGCCAGGGCGGCGGCCGTGGCCTCCACCGCGTACAGTCCCGGCCCGTCCCGGCCCTCGGCGGGGACGATCAGGACATCGGCGGCAGCGGCGTCGGCGACCGAGGTGACCGTGCCGGTCAGGGCGCCCGCGCTGTCGGCCCGCACGGCGGAGGGGAAGGCCCCGGCCCCCGGCGCGGCGGAGAGCGGTACCGCCAGCGCGGCGGTGCGCTCGCCCGCGGCGAGGGAGGCGAGCGGCTTCGCCGCCACCCCGCCGCCCGCGCTCC
>NZ_JBXUOY010000464.1:0-2173 GCF_057196705.1 Streptomyces sp. ATLC9
CCCCCCCGGGGGGGGGCGGCGGGGGGGCGCGGGGCCCCGGGGGCCGCGCGGTCACTTGCGCATGACCTCCGGCTCGTGGCGGCGCAGCAGGCGGGCCACCGCGAAGCCGCAGGCGACGCCGATGGCGAGCAGGATCAGCATGTCCATCACCCACACCCCCGTGCTGTGCTCCCACAGCGGGTCGAGGCCGGTGGGGTTATCGCGGTCCCAGGGGGCCATGGTGCGGGACAGGTCGACGGTGGCCCCGGTGGCCGCGACCGCCCAGCGCGAGGGCATCAGCCAGGCGGCCTGTTCGATGCCGGGGGCGTCGAAGACCTGGAAGAGCACGCCGGTGAAGACCAGTTGGACGATCGCGAAGCCCACCAGCAGGGGCATGGTCATCTCGGATGTCTTCACCAGCGAGGAGATCACCAGTCCGACCATCATGGAGGTGAGGCCGAAGGCGATGATCCCCACGCACAGTTCGGCGGCCGCGGGCATGATCAGACCCTCCTCGGGCAGTTCACGCACCGAGAAGCCGATAGCGCAGATGATCACGCCCTGGAAGGCGGTGATCACCCCGAGGACGACCACCTTGGACATCAGATAGGCGGACCTGGACAGGCCGGTGGCCCGTTCACGTTCGTAGACGACCCGTTCCTTGACCAGCTCGCGCACCGAGTTGGCCGCGCCGGAAAGGCACATGCCGACCGCGAGGATCAGCAGGATGGTGCCCGCGTGCTGGTTGAAGCCCCCGGGGTTGCGCGTGAGGCCGTGGTCGGTGGGGATCACCGTGCTGACCACGCCCAGGATCACGGGCAGGATGACCATCAGTGCCAGGAAACCCCTGTCCGAGGCGATGACCGACGTGTAGCGCCGGGTGAGGGTCCACAGCTGGGAACCCCAGCTCTGCGGCTTGGGCGGCCGGGAGGCGGGCGGGGAGGACGCCGCGTACCGCGCGTGCTGGGGGTACGCCTGCTGCGGGGCGGCGGCGTCGAGGTCGGCGGCGTAGAGCCGGTAGTGCTGCGAGCCCTGCCAGCGGCCGATCCAGTCGTAGTCGCGGTAGTTCTCGAAGGCCGAGAAGACGTCCGCCCAGCTCTCGTAGCCGAAGAAGTTCAGGGCCTCCTCGGGCGGGCCGAAGTAGGCCACGCCGCCGCCGGGCGCCATCACCAGGACGCGGTCGCACAGCCCGAGTTCGGCGACGGAGTGCGTGACCACCAGTACGGTGCGGCCGTCGTCGGCCAGTTCCCGCAGCAGCTTCATCACGTCGCGGTCCATGCCCGGGTCCAGGCCGGAGGTCGGCTCGTCCAGGAAGATCAGCGACGGCTTGGTGAGCAGCTCCAGGGCGACCGAGACGCGCTTGCGCTGGCCGCCGGACAGGGAGGTGATCCTCTTGCCCGCGTGGATGTCGAGCTTGAGTTCGGCCAGCACCTCCTCGATCCGCGCGTTGCGCTCGGCCTCGGCGACGTCGCCGGGGAAGCGCAGTTTGGCGGCGTAGCGCAGGGCGGTGCGGACGGTCAGCTCCTTGTGGAGGATGTCGTCCTGCGGGACCAGGCCGATGCGCTGGCGCAGCTCGGCGAACTGCCTGTAGAGGTCGCGGTTGTCGTAGAGGACCTCGCCGATGTCGGCCGGGCGGTAGCCGGTCAGGGCGCGCAGCAGTGTGGACTTGCCGGAGCCGGACGGGCCGATGACGGCCACCAGGGACTTCTCGGGCACGCCGAAGGTGACGTTGTCGAGGATCACCTTGCCCCCGTCGACCTTGACGGTCAGGTGCCGGGCGGAGAAGGAGACCTCACCGGTGTCGACGAACTCCTCGAGCCGGTCGCCCACCACACGGAAGGTCGAGTGGCCGACGCCGACGATGTCGCCGGGTCCGATGACCGCGGTGCCCGACTTGGGCAGCGGCTGGCCGTTGACGTAGGTGCCGTTGTGGCTGCCGAGGTCGCGGATCTCGAAGCGGCCGTCGGGGGCGGAGCGGAACTCCGCGTGGTGGCGGGATACCTGGAGGTCGGAGACGACCAGTTCGTTCTCCAGCGCACGGCCGATCCGCATCACCCGGCCCAGCGCGAACCGGTGGAACGTGGTCGGGTTGCGGTGGTCGCCGTGGAGCGGGGCGCCGCCGTGCGGGGCACCGCCGTGCGGGGCGCCGTCGTGCGGGGCACCGCCGCCCTGGGGAGGCCGCGGCACGTACTGC
>NZ_JBXUOY010000465.1:0-2168 GCF_057196705.1 Streptomyces sp. ATLC9
GCGGGGGGCCCGCGCCGCGGCGGCGCCCCGCGCCGCCCCCCCCCCCCCCCCCCCCCCCAACCCCGCCCGTCAGCAACCGAGGTTGCCGCCCGGGGTGGTGCCCAGGATCTGAACGAACCGCTGGTAGTTGTCGATCCGGCTCTGCACCTGTGCGGGATTGCGTCCGCCGCACTCCAGGGAACCGTTGATACTGCGGATGGTCTCGCCGAAGCCGTGACCGCCCACCATCGCGTTGTGCGGGGTCATGGTGCCAGGGCCGCTCTGGGTGTTCCAGTACCACAGGGCGGTCTTCCAGGCGACCGCGGCGTCCCGCTCCACCAGGTGGGGGTTGCGCAGCAGGTCGATGCCCAGCGCGTCGCCCGCCGCCTTGTAGTTGAAGTTCCAGCTGAGCTGGATCGGGCCCCGCCCGTAGTACGCGGCCCGGCCCGCGGGGCAGCCGTAGGGCTGACCGCTGTCGCAGTAGTGCGGGTAGTTGGCGGTGTTCTGCTCCACGATGTGGACCAGGCCGCCGGTCTCGTGACCGACGTTGGCGAGGAAGGCGGCGGCCTCCCGCTTCCTCACCGTGTCGCTGCCGGTGCCCGCGAAGGCCGGGTAGGCGTTCAGGGCCGCCTTCAGACCCTGGTAGGTGTAGAAGGGGTTCCGGCTCGGGAACATCGAGTTGAACTGCGCCTCGCTGACCACGAAGCCCGACGGGTCCGGATCGGTGGGCGGCGGGGTCGTGCCGCCGCAGGCGCCCTGGTCGCTCCAGACCCCGGAGGTGCCGGGCGGCGCCTCGTTCTGGGTCCACCAGCGGGCGGTCCAGTTGTGGCCGTTGTGGGAGACGGTCGTCCCGCCGAGATAGACCGCCGAGGAGCTCCACGGGGTCGCGCACTCGGCGGCGGAGGCGGAGGCCGCGGGCACGGCGACCGCCAGGGCGCCCGCGAGGACGGAGGCGGCGAGACCCGCCATGAGGCGTTTTCTCAGCACTTGAACTCACCTTCCGGCGTGGGGGGTTGACGAACGGGAACACTCAAGCGCTTTGGTCTGCACCAGTCAAGGTACGGACCAGACCCCCTTCCACTGGAGCCCCCGGCGGACCGGCTCCGGGTGCGGGCGCCCCGGAATGAAACGAAGGTCATTCACCTCGATCGTATGAATTGAGACTTCACCCGAATGCCGGTCATCCGGTCGGATCCCGCCTTCGTTGATGTGGACGTGACTCCACCAGACCTGCCTTCCAGGCCCGCGACCCGCCTTCCCGGACCGGGCTGTCGTGAGTGACCAGGGCCCGCACTTCGATCCGTACGGCACGCCCGCGGGCCCGGACCCCGACTGGCACCGCAACGGTGTCCATCCGGATTTCGACCCGTGGTTCGTACCGGAGCAGAGGGCCCCCGCTCCGCCCGATGTGGAAGTCCTCGATCCGTCCTGGGACTTCGAGGCCGAACTCGCCAAGCTGCTGCGGGACTCCGGCCACGCACCGCCCCGGTCCCGCGGCCGGGAGCACGATCCGGCGCACGCCGGGCCCCACCAGCCCTCCGAGCAGCCCCGGGGTGCGGTGCGCACCGGGGCGGAACCGGCCGCGGACGAGGCCACCCGGGTGCTGCGCCGCTTCGACGCCGGGGACACGGGGGAGGCGGGAGAGGCGGGCCGGCCCGGCGGCGCCGCCCGCCGGGTGAGGCGCTCGGCCGCCGAACGCCGCCACCGCCGCAGGCGCCCGACGCCCCACCGGCCGGAACTGTCGCTGCTGCACGTCTTCAGCTACACCGTGGCGGCGCTGACCGCCGGCATCGTGGCGATGGTCAGCGTGCTGGGCGGGCTGGTCTCCTACGACCCCCTGCGCCTGCTGGCCGGGCCCACCGTCCCCGCCGGCCTGGCGCGGTGGTGGCCCCTGCTGATCTACGGGCCCTGGCTCACCGGCTCCCTGTCGATCCTGCGCGCCACCGTGCTGCGGCGCCGGGTCCGGCACTCCTGGGCGGTGGTGATCCTCTTCTCGGCCGTGGCGGTGGCCCTGTGCGTGGCCCACGCCCCCAGGACCCTGACCGGGGTCGCGGCCGCGGGCCTCCCCCCGGTCACCGCCCTGGCCTGCTTCCACCAGCTGGTGGGGCAGATCACCCTCACCCAGCCCCGGCACGCCCTGCCCCGCCGGCCCGCGCCGGCGCCGCGGCGCGGCCCGCTCCCCCGAGGGC
>NZ_JBXUOY010000466.1:0-2133 GCF_057196705.1 Streptomyces sp. ATLC9
ACGGTCTGGTCGGCAAGGGTCATCGTCACGGTGGTCCTGGTCCTGTCTCGCCCTGCATCAGATCAAAGAGATGTATACCTTCTGGGTCTCACCGGAGTCTGACAGACAGGGTTCTCAACGACGAGGGTGTCCGGCGGGAGCGCGTCGAGGTCAATGTCGTTGGTGGGCATGATCGTTCTCCTCCCCATCGCTGTAAAGCCAGACAGGGCCTACCCATGGGCTGACCAGGTGCCTGTGCTCCATTCGAGGGGTATCCGGCCGAGCCTCGTTACGGGGTGGTCAGGTCCCGCGCTTCTGGTGGCAGACCCGGCCGCGCGAGCAACCGGAGCAAGACCCGTGATCGATGGGGCCGCCGGATTCGGGGAGGACGGAGGCCCGGAGCACGGCACGGGGACGCGTCGCTCGGCAGGTGCGACGGGCGCTGTCCGCCCACGTCCGCGCCGGTCCGATCACGGCGAATGAGACCAGAACTGAGACCACGGAACGACGAAGGTCCCGGCCGCTGGGCGGTCGGGACCTTCGTTTCGGCTGGTCGGCCGTGGCGGAGGATACGAGATTCGAACTCGTGAGGGGTTGCCCCCAACACGCTTTCCAAGCGTGCGCCCTAGGCCTCTAGGCGAATCCTCCGCCGGAAACATTACATGACGCGGGGGAGTGGTTGCGAACCCGATCCCCGGGGCCGGTTCCGCCTCCCTCCCCGGCCCGAGCACCCTCCGGCATCCGGTAGGCTTGGCGCAGCCCCTCACGTGGCGCCATCTCGCTGAACTCCCCCAGGGCCGGAAGGCAGCAAGGGTAGGTGAGCTCTGGCGGGTGCGTGGGGGGCGCCTGATTTTCCCCGCCGACAACCGTGCCCCCCGTTCCGACCGGGGGCACGGTTGTCGGCGGCGGCCTATATCGTCGGAGACGTGTCGTCCCTCGCGCTGTACCGCCGCTACCGCCCCGAGGCCTTCTCCGAGGTCATCGGGCAGGAGCATGTCACCGACCCCCTCCAGCAGGCCCTCCGCAACAACCGGGTCAACCACGCGTACCTCTTCAGCGGTCCGCGCGGCTGCGGCAAGACGACCAGCGCCCGTATCCTCGCCCGCTGCCTGAACTGCGAGCAGGGTCCGACGCCGGATCCGTGCGGGGAGTGCCGGTCCTGTCTGGACCTGGCGCGCAACGGGCCGGGCTCGATCGACGTCATCGAGATCGACGCCGCGTCGCACGGCGGTGTGGACGACGCCCGCGAGCTGCGCGAGAAGGCGTTCTTCGGCCCGGCCTCCAGCCGCTACAAGATCTACATCATCGACGAGGCGCACATGGTCACCTCGGCGGGTTTCAACGCCCTGCTGAAGGTGGTCGAGGAGCCGCCGGAGCACCTGAAGTTCATCTTCGCGACGACCGAGCCCGAGAAGGTCATCGGAACGATCCGGTCGCGCACCCACCACTACCCGTTCCGCCTGGTGCCGCCGGGCACCCTGCGCGACTACCTCGCCCAGGTGTGCGAGCGGGAGGCCATCCCCGTCGAGGACGGTGTGCTGCCCCTGGTGGTGCGCGCCGGTGCCGGGTCCGTGCGTGACTCGATGTCGGTGATGGACCAGCTGCTGGCGGGCGCCGGTCCGGACGGCGTGACGTACGCCATGGCCACGGCGCTGCTGGGCTACACCGACGGCGCGCTGCTGGACTCGGTGGTGGACGCCTTCGCCGCGGGCGACGGCGCGGCGGCCTTCGAGGTGGTCGACCGGGTGATCGAGGGCGGGCACGACCCGCGGCGCTTCGTCGCGGACCTGCTGGAGCGGCTGCGCGACCTGGTGATCCTGGCCGCCGTGCCCGACGCGGGGGAGAAGGGCCTGATCGACGCCCCCGCCGACGTGGTGGAGAGGATGACGGCGCAGGCGTCGGTCTTCGGCCCGGCCGAACTGAGCCGGGCGGCGGACATCGTCAACGAGGGCCTGACGGACATGCGCGGCGCGACCTCGCCGCGGTTGCAGCTGGAGCTGATCTGTGCCCGGGTGCTGCTGCCCGCGGCGTACGGCGACGAGCGCTCCCTCCAGGCCCGCCTGGACCGCCTGGAGCGGGGCGCGAGCCTCGCGGGCGGCCCGGCGGCGGGAGCGGGCCCGGTGGGCGGTGCCCCCGGGGCGGTGCCCCCGGCAG
>NZ_JBXUOY010000467.1:0-2093 GCF_057196705.1 Streptomyces sp. ATLC9
CCCCGCGCCCCCCCAGGGGGGGGGGGCGGGGCCGCGGGCGCCGGGGGCCCCCCCCCACCGCCTTCACCATGGCCCACCCGGTGGGGTGGCTGTGAATAATCTCCGCGACCACGCGTACCGCGCAATCGCGAAGCTCGGCAGGGTCAAGGGGTGGGCGGGCCGTGACTCGATCAACTCAGGGAACCGAGCCTCCAATTAAAAGCTGAGCGTTTTATGCTCTTTAATCCACTGATGCCGAGAGGGGCAACGTGCTCGGAGGTTGTGCGACTCCTGACAAGACGTTGAAGGTGATCCCAGATGGTTAGCTGGCGTCACTTGCACGTCACACGACTTGGCGGCGTGTCCCTACTGTTGCAGTAGAGCTGCCCTGCTACCGGAAGGCCGTGATCAGTGCAGCCAGGGAAGTGACCAGGGTGGCAACTGCCGTGATTATGGCCGGAGTTATACGCCCTTTCGGAGGGCCCTCGTTACTCTGATCGCCAGACGTGCTCCGGCTCTCATCCCGCAGACACGTCGAGGTGCAGCAGTGATCGTCGTCAAGCGGATTGTGCACGTTGCTCCTCTCTTCGGGCTCATGCGGTTGCCACGTAGTAGGTGACAGCAGAGCCCAACTACCCCTCCCCCTCGACTGTAGCGAGCCAAGGGAAAGAGGAACGACCATGACGGGGTAACTCTGACACCATCGGAATCACCTACCGCCTTGGAACGAGACGTTCTCACTCACAGCCATCCGTAGCCGTGAGTCACAGTCTTTGATTCATAAATCCAAATCCCGTGGATCCGACCCACCGCTGCGACGTGCGCAACCATGCTCGTGTAGCAGTACGCCAAGCTGCAGTGCACTTCGTGGACAGTGCGGCTTGACGCCTAGGGATCAGTCGAGGAAACCCGAGAGGGACGATTCTCCTGGCTGCTACCCTAAATCTGCTGGTCCAGAGGCTGCGCTCGCAGGTGGTGAAGCGACACCTCGCATGGGTTGCCTCACTCGAGCGCTGGGCGGTGCGCGTGAGGGCTATCCTGAGCCTCGGAACTCCTCGTTCCGTTTTCATTTAGAATGACGCCCGGATTCGCTGCATTGCAAAGTGGAAGCCCTCGTGATACATCAATGAGGGCTCTTTCGTTACGGAGAGTGTCGGCCGAAAATCATCGAATCTGAGGGAGTCTTATTGATTTTTTGGCGCGAGAGTCAGGAATCTGATAATGAGCAACCGGATGGCGTCGAATGTCGCCTTAGGTCCGAAACCGGATTAATGCACGCGGAACCGTCGAAATGTGACGTGTGGTCCAGCCTGCGCCGTCAAAGTAGGTCCGTACACGCGCCATCGTCCGGACCGGCTCTGTCGAAACCGCCTGCCACGAGATAACCGCCCTGGCCGACCTCATCCATCACTTCGCCACACTGCTGGACCCCGCCGACAGCCATGCCAGCGGCTGACCGAGTGGACCACCAACGCACGTGCGGAGGACCTGCCCCACCTGCACGCCTTCACCCGCGGACTCGAACGCGACCGCGCCGCCGTCGATGCTGCCCTCACCCTGCCGTACCACAACGGCGGCACCGAAGGCGTCAACAACAAGACCAAGTCGATCAAGCGCCAGATGTACGGCCGAGCAGGATTCCCCCCTTCTTCGCTACCGCATCCTCCTCGGATGACATCACCCCGCGTCACCACCGCATGCGAGACAGAGCCGAACGCCTTACAGGCTCAGGGGAGTCACGCTTCAGCTTCGATCAGCTGATATTTCACGTCCTTTGGCGTTTGAGCTGCTTGAGTAAGGGGTTTTCTATTGATCCGAAACTCAAAGGGTTCTATTCGAGGGTGTAGCGAGCGGCTGGGGCATGGAAGTAGCCGCGGACGATGTGCGGCTGGCGCTGGCGGCGGTGGAAGAACCTGCGGGTTTCGGCGGCGAGCTCGGCCTGGTTCCGGGCTCGGCTGCGCATCGGCAGGCTGCGCTTGAGGTCGGCGTTCACCAGCTCGTCGCCCTGTCTGTCAGACTCCGGTGAGACCCAGAAGGTATACATCTCTTTGATCTGATGCAGGGCGAGACAGGACCAGGACCACCGTGACGATGACCCTTGCCGACCAGACCGT
>NZ_JBXUOY010000468.1:0-2092 GCF_057196705.1 Streptomyces sp. ATLC9
GGCCGGGCTCGGCCCGCAGCAGCCGCAGCGCGGCGAGTGCGGCGCCGGCGGCGGCCGGGGCCAGGCCGGTGTCGAAGACGAAGGTGCGGGCGGTGTTGACCAGGTGGTCGATCACCCGGGCCGGGCCGAGGACGGCACCGCCCTGGCTGCCGAGCGACTTCGACAGCGTGGCGGTGGCCACCACGTCCGGGGCCCCCGCCAGTCCCGCCGCGTGGAGGGCGCCCCGGCCGCCGTCGCCCAGGACGCCCAGGCCGTGCGCGTCGTCCGCCAGCAGCGCGGCTCCGTGACCGCGGCAGACGGCGGCCAGCTCGGCCAGCGGCGCGGCGTCGCCGTCGGCGGAGAAGACGGTGTCGGTGACGGCCACGGCCCGGCCGGGGAAGCCGTCGAGCGCCTTGCCCACGGCCCCGGGGTCGGAGTGCGGGACGACCGCGGTCTCCGCCCGGGACAGCCGGCAGCCGTCGATCAGGGAGGCGTGGTTGGCGGCGTCGGAGACCACCAGCGTGCCCCGGCCGGTCAGGGCGGTGACCGCGGCGAGGTTGGCCGCGTAGCCGGAGGAGAACACCAGGGCTGCCTCGAAGCCGCAGAAGTCGGCGAGCTCCGCCTCCAGTTCGGTGTGCAGTTCGGTGGTGCCGGTGACCAGGCGTGAGCCGGTGGCGCCCGCGCCCCAGCGGCGCGCGGCGGCCGAGGCGGCGGCGACGACCTCCGGGTGACGGGCCAGGCCCAGGTAGTCGTTGCCGGCGAGGTCGAGCGGCCCCGAGCCTGCGGGCCGGGGGCGCAGGGAGCGCACCAGGCCCGCGCGGCGGCGCAGTTCGGCGTGCTCGTCGATCCAGTCGAACGGGTCCGGTGTGCTGCGGTGCTCCTGCGGCATGGCGGGCCGTCCTCGCCTTCTGTCGGTTCCGCCCAAAGGTAGTGGTGGACGGACCCGTACAGGGTGTGGCGACACACACACCTTCCGCACGCCCGGTTGTGGGGGTTCGTCCTTGGCCGCGGGCGGGCGCGTAGGCGAGGATCAACGCCATGGACCTGCTGAAGACGCTGGTGGACAAGGGGCTGCGGCGCGAGCTGCCCACGCGTGACGAGGCACTGGCCGTACTGGCCACCTCCGACGACGAACTACTCGATGTGGTGGCCGCGGCCGGGAGGGTGCGGCGCCAGTGGTTCGGCCGGCGGGTGAAGCTCAACTACCTGGTCAATCTGAAGTCCGGGCTGTGCCCGGAGGACTGCTCGTACTGCTCGCAGCGACTGGGGTCGAAGGCCGACATCCTCAAGTACACCTGGCTGGGACCCCAGGAGGCCGCGGCGGCGGCCGGCGCGGGCGTGGCCGGGGGCGCCAAGCGGGTGTGCCTGGTGGCCAGCGGGCGCGGTCCCACCGACCGGGACGTGGACCGGGTCACGCGGACCATCGCCGCCATCAAGGAGCAGAACGAGGGCGTGGAGGTGTGCGCCTGCCTCGGCCTGCTCTCCGGCGGCCAGGCCGAGCGGCTGCGCGAGGCGGGTGCGGACGCCTACAACCACAACCTCAACACCTCCGAGGCGACCTACGGGGAGATCACCACCACCCACACCTACGCCGACCGTGTCGAGACGGTCCATCAGGCGCAGGCGGCCGGGCTGTCGGCCTGCTCGGGGCTGATCGCGGGCATGGGCGAGTCGGATACGGACCTGGTGGACGTGGTCTTCTCGCTGCGCGAACTGGATCCGGACTCGGTGCCGGTGAACTTCCTCATCCCCTTCGAGGGGACCCCGCTGGCGAAGGAGTGGAACCTCACGCCGCAGCGCTGCCTGCGCATCCTGGCGATGGTCCGCTTCGTCTGCCCCGATGTGGAGGTCCGGCTGGCGGGCGGACGCGAGGTGCACCTGCGGTCGATGCAGCCGCTGGCCCTGCATCTGGCCAACTCCATCTTCCTGGGCGACTACCTCACCAGCGAGGGCCAGGCGGGCAGGGCCGACCTGGAGATGATCGCCGACGCCGGTTTCGAGGTGGAGGGCGCCGGGGAGCGGACGCTGCCGGAACACCGGGCCGACGCGCTCGCCGCGTCCGGCGAAGGCTGCGGCGGACACGGCGGCGCGGGAGCCGGCGGGGGCTGCGGGC
>NZ_JBXUOY010000469.1:0-2092 GCF_057196705.1 Streptomyces sp. ATLC9
CCCCCCCGGCGGCCCAGGGACCGGGCGCCGGCCGGGCGCCGGGCCGCGGCCCCCCACCACCGAGGTTGTCAATCACCGGATTGTTGTCACCCGGGAGGCTCCTTCACCCCTAAGGTGACCTCGGCGCGGAACATCTGCCCGCGTCGTATCCTGCTCAGACTGTCCGTGCGGGCCCTCCCGTGCGGCAGGACGGAAAACCGCACGTCCCACGGGGCGTAGCCACTGTTCGACTGGAGATGCTCGTGGCCGGGCGCATCGAGGATTACGCACTCATCGGGGACATGCAGACCGCCGCCCTGGTATGCCGGGACGGCTCGGTGGACTGGCTGTGTCTGCCCCGGTTCGACTCCCACGCCGTCTTCGCCGGGCTGCTGGGCACCGAGGAGCACGGCTTCTGGCGCCTGGGCCCCGCCCACCCCGCCGGCCAGGAGCCGCCGGCGGCCGGCCGCCGCCGCTACCGGGGCGACTCCCTGATCCTGGAGTCCGAGTGGGACACCCCGCGCGGGACGGTGCGGGTGATCGACTTCATGCCGCCGCGCGAGCACCACGCGCCGCAGCTCATCCGCATCGTGGAGGGTGTCAGCGGCCGCGTGCCGATGCGCTCCGCGCTGCGGATGCGGTTCTCCTACGGCTGGGTGGTGCCGTGGGTGCACAAGGTGGACGGCCGCACCGTCGCCGTCGCCGGCCCCGACTCCGTGTGGGTGGACTCCGAGGCCGACACCTACGGCGAGGATCTGACCACCTACGCCGACTTCACCGTCGCGCCGGGCGACCGGGTGGCGATGACCATCAGCTGGCAGCCCTCGCACAAGGAGCCCCCGGCGCCGGCCGAGCCGGAGACGTCCCTGACCGCCACCGAGGACTTCTGGCGCGACTGGGTGCGCCAGTGCACCTACCACGGCCCCTACCGGGAGGCGGTGGTCCGCTCCCTGATCACCCTCAAGGCCCTCACCTACGCCCCGACCGGCGGCATCGTCGCGGCCCCCACCACCTCGCTGCCCGAGCACATCGGCGGCGTGCGCAACTGGGACTACCGCTTCACCTGGCTGCGCGACGCGGCGATCACGCTGTCGTCGCTGCTGCGCACCGGCTACCGCAGCGAGGCGCTGGCCTGGCGCGAGTGGCTGCTGCGCGCGGTGGCCGGCGACCCGGAGAACCTGCAGATCATGTACGGCATCGCCGGCGAGCGGGAGCTGGGCGAGACGGAGCTGTCCTGGCTGCCCGGCTACGAGAACTCCCAGCCGGTGCGGGTCGGCAACGGCGCCGCCTCCCAGCTCCAGCTCGACGTCTACGGCGAGGTCATCGAGGCCCTGCACCTGGCCCACATGACCGGCCTGGCGCGCAACGACTACGCCAGCCTCCTGCAGATCAAGCTGATCGGCTACCTGGAGGACCACTGGACGGAGCCGGACGAGGGGATATGGGAGGTGCGCGGCCCGCGCCGCCACTTCGTGCACTCCAAGGTCATGGCCTGGACGGCGGTGGACCGCACCATCCGCCTGATCGAGTCCGGCGAGGCGGACGGCCCGCTGGAGCGGTGGCGCGCGCTGCGCGAGGCGATACACCGCGATGTCTGCGAGAAGGGCTACGACCCCGAGCGGAACACCTTCACCCAGTCCTACGGGTCGAAGGAGCTGGACGCCTCCCTGCTGCTGATCCCGCAGGTGGGCTTCCTGCCCCCGGACGACAAGCGGGTCATCGGCACCATCGAGGCCATCCAGCGCGAGCTGTCCACGCCGGACGGCTTCGTGCTGCGCTACCCGACCTCGGGCGAGGACGCGGGCCTGGACGGGCTGGAGGGCGACGAGGGCGCGTTCCTGGCCTGCTCCTTCTGGCTGGCCGACGACCTGGCGATGATCGGCCGGGTGGAGGAGGCGCGCAGGCTCTTCGAGAAGCTGCTCTCGCTCCGCAACGACCTGGGACTGCTCGCGGAGGAGTGGGACTCCCGGCTGGGCCGCCAGGTGGGCAACTTCCCGCAGGCCTTCAGCCACGTCCCCCTGATCGACACCGCCCTGCGGCTGACGGCCTCGGGCGCCTACGGCGGCTGACGGCCCGCCCGTGCGGCCTTCACCGGCTCCGGCCGGGGCCGGTG
>NZ_JBXUOY010000470.1:0-2053 GCF_057196705.1 Streptomyces sp. ATLC9
GCGTCACCACCGAAGCGGCGCAGCCGGCCGGAGTAGGTGTCGATGGCGCCCCGCAGGTGCCGGTGACCGAAGTCGGGCCAGTGCACCGGCTCGAACACGAACTCGGCGTACGCCAGATGCCAGGGCAGGAAGTTGCTGAGCCGCTGCTCCCCGGAGGTGCGGATCAGCAGGTCGACGTCGGGCAGGCCGGGCGTGTACAGGCTCCTGGCGACGTCCTCGGGGCCGATCCGCTGCGGCTGGATCCTTCCGGCGACCGCTTCGGCGGCCAGGGCGCGGGCTGCGGAGACGATCTCCTCGCGCCCGCCGTAGTCGGCGAAGATGTTCAGTGTCAGCGTCGTGTTGCGGGACGTCATGTTCTCGACGATCGCCAGCGTGGACGCCAGCGACGGGGCCAGCCGGTCGCGCCGTCCGCACCACCGCAGCCGGATGCCGCGCTCCTGCATCCACCGGGCGAACAGGGTGAGTCCCTCGGTCATCGTGGCGAACAGCTCGGTCACTTCCTCCGTGCCGCGGCCCCAGTTCTCGGTGGAGAACGCGAAGACACTCAGCTGGGGCACGCCCAGCCGCAGCGCGGAGTGGACCAGCCGCAGCGCGGCCCGTGCACCGGCGACGTGACCGTCGGACGCGGGCAGACCGTGTGCCGCGGCCCACCGTCGGTTCCCGTCCATGATCACGGCGACATGGCCGGGTATGCGGTCCGGCACGGGGAAGGCCGGGGAACCATTCGCCTGGTGGCTGAGCAGCGCGTTCCGGTCGACGCCCTCGGCCAGCACTCGTGCTCCCAGGTGGTCGGCCTGGTCCAGCACGTGCTCCACCCCGAGGATGAGGCCGTGGGCGAACGGCCGACATGACGCGTGCAGCTTCCCCGTGACCGGCGTGGCCCGGGCCAGCAGGTCACGGGTACGGGCGACCTGGACTCCGATCAGTTCGTCCAGCGCGTCCCGGCGTGTGGCGTCCAGGAGATCACCGGGACGCAGACCGAGCCTGCCCAGATCCTCTTCCGGCAGATAGCACCGGCCCCGGCCGAGGTCGAGCGGGAAGTCCTGGAAGATGTCCGCCATCTGACACGCCTCGCCCAGCACACGCAGCAGATCCACCGCCTCCCGGGGGCGGGGCGCCAGCAGCGGGGCCAGCAGTCCGCTGGGCGCGCCGGTCACACTCCGCAGGTAGCGCCGCAGGTCCGCGACCGTGCCGAACGAGGGCGGGGCCGCGCTGTCCCTCCGGGTGGCATCCAGAAACTCCTCCAGCAGCGCGACGTCCAGCTCCC
Organism: Streptomyces sp. ATLC9; assembly: GCF_057196705.1. Classification (NCBI taxonomy): domain Bacteria; kingdom Bacillati; phylum Actinomycetota; class Actinomycetes; order Kitasatosporales; family Streptomycetaceae; genus Streptomyces; species Streptomyces sp. ATLC9. The sequence continues at coordinate 1,268 of NZ_JBXUOY010000470.1, forward strand.
GGCTGCGGACGGTGTGCACCAACGCCCGCCGCAGCGGATGCTCGCTGTGTCCCGCGCGCACCTCGGCCAGCGAGTCGGCGCACCACCGCGACAGCCGCGCCTCACGGCCGGCGAGGCGGCCCTCGTCGGCGATGTCGTCGGTCGTGTGCCAGTAGGCGACGAGCGCGCGGACATGCGGCCGAACCTCGGCGGGCAGCGACTCCGTGGCCGTCCAGAGCAGCCCGGACAACCGCTGCGCCACCTCCTCGCACCGAGCGTACGATTCGCACAGCTCCGGTGTGGTGATGCCGGCTTCCTCGTATGCGGACACCCGTACCTCCCCTGTCTGAACGGATCCCGCCCGGCCTCTCCTTGCGTTCGGGCGGGATCCAGCGTCCTCAACACTGCTCTCAACGAGTCATCCGGCGACAAGGTACTGTTCCCGCCCCACTCGACGCCGCGCCGCGCCGGAGGCACCGGTCACCGGCCGCCGTCCCACGGCGCCGTCGGGTGCGCGATGCGGACCCGGGCGAATGGCGCCACTGGGTCAACACCGGCGGCAAGGCCGTCGGCAACCCGGCAGCGGCTCACAACCTGAACGGGCGGCTGGATGTCTTCGTCCGGCGTGCGGACTGCCCCTGACCACAGAGGCAGTCCGCAGGAGGAGGTCGGGGCACACGGCAGGACATGCGAACGCCTCCGAACACCACCGTGGCCGGGTGCCCGGTCGTGGTGGCGGACAACACCTTCCCCCGTTGTGGGGGGTGGGGGGGGGGCCGCGGGGGGGCGGGCGGCGCCCGCCCCGCG
>NZ_JBXUOY010000471.1:0-2039 GCF_057196705.1 Streptomyces sp. ATLC9
CGGCTCCGCCGCCACCGCGCTCGGCGGCGGACTGTCCGCGCTCGCCGCCGGGCTCACCGTGACCGCCGCCGCCTGGCTCGGCGCCGCGGCCGTCCACGACGGGCGGCTGGACGGCCTGCTCATGGCGGTGGTCGTACTGACTCCGCTCGCGGCCTTCGAAGCGGTCTCCGGGATGCCGCTCGCCGTGCGGCACCGGCAGCGCACCCGCCGTTCGGCCGAACGCGTCCACGAGGTGATCGACGCGCCCGCCCCCGTGCGCGAGCCCGAGGACCCCGCCCCGGCGCCCGCCCACCCGTTCCCCGTGGTACTGGCCGGCCTCACCGCCCGCCACCCGGGCGGTGAGGCCGGTGGGCGCCCGGCCCTGCGGGAGGTGGACCTGGTCCTGACCCCCGGCCGGCGCGTCGCGGTCGTCGGCCCCTCCGGGTCGGGCAAGACCACCCTGGCCCACGTGCTGCTGCGCTTCCTCGACCCCGAGTCCGGCGGTTACACCCTCGGGCCCGGCGCGGTTGACGCCACCTCCCTCGACTCCGACGCCGTACGCCGCCTCGTCGGCCTGTGCGCCCAGGACGCGCACATCTTCGACAGCTCCCTGCGCGAGAACCTCCGCCTGGCCAGGCCGTCGGCCACCGACGGCGATCTGCGCGCCGCCCTGGCCGCCGCCCGCCTCGACGACTGGGTCGGCGAACTGCCCGAAGGCCTGGACACCTCCGTCGGCGAGTTCGGCGCCCGGCTCTCCGGCGGGCAGCGCCGGCGCCTGGCGCTGGCCCGCGCGCTGCTCGCCGACTTCCCCGTCCTCGTTCTGGACGAGCCCGCCGAGCATCTGGACCTGGCCACGGCCGACGCCCTGACCGCCGACCTGCTGGCCGCCACCGAGGGCCGCACCACCGTGCTGATCACCCATCGGCTGGCCGGTCTGGAGGCGGTGGACGAGGTGGTCGTCCTGGACGGCGGGCGCGCCGTCCAGCGCGGCCCGTACGCGGAGCTGGCGGTGGCGGACGGTCCCTTCCGGTGGATGCTGGAGCGGGAGCGGGCCACCGGGGAGCCGGTCGCGGCCCGCGGCTGACGGGGATGGGGCCGGCGGGGCGCCGACCGCCCGCCCCGGGCCGGGAACCCCCTCAGGCCGCCTCGTCCAGCCGCCGCCGCTGCTCCTCGTCCAGTCGCAGCTCCATCGCGTCGAAGGCCTCGTCGAGCTGCCCGGTCCGGCTCACCCCGACGATCGGCACGACGGCCGGGTCCCCGCCGGTCAGCCACGCCAGCACCACCTGGTTCGCGGTGGCCCCGGTCTCGGCGGCCACCTCCCCGAGCACGGCCAGGCGCCGTGCCGTGCCGGGGTGGTCGTAGTGCTCGGGCAGCGGGCGGCCGGGGCGGGTGTAGGAGCCCCACAGCAGCGAGGAGTAGGCCCACAGGTCCATCTCCGGCTCGCTGCGCACGTAGTCGAGCGACTCGGCGGTCGTGTGCTGGTGCCCGCCCTCGGGCAGGGCCACTCCCGGCCGCGGCTGGACGTAGGAGTGCCGCAACTGCAGGGCGGTCCAGCCCGCCACCCCCGAACCGCGGGCGATCGCGCGGCCGCGCTCCACGCGCCAGGCGGTGTGGTTGGAGGCGCCGAGCCGGCGGGCCAGCCCGTCCGAGACCACCTCGCCGAAGGCGGCGACGGTCTCCTCCAGGGGCACGCCGCGGTCCTCCGCGTGCGCCCAGTACAGGTCGATCCACTCCGTGCGCAGCCGCCGCAGGCTCTCGCGCACCGCCGAGCGCACCGCGGGCGCCGACAGCCCCTGCGCGGACTCCGGCCACTTGCCCGGCACGGTCGGCTGCCGGCCCGCCTTGGTGCTGATCAGCACCCGGTCGCGTACGCCGGGCCGGGCGGCCAGCCACTCGCCGATCACGGTCTCGCTCTGCCCGCCGACGCCGGAGGGGTCCATCCAGAAGCTTTGACATCCTCGCTGCCCTGAAGGACGGTGATTCCCGCTTGCCGTGCCGTTGAAGGCTGCGGTGTCGGGTGGGTTCCTGCTTCGTGGCGCGGTGCCGGGACGAGTCCCGGT
>NZ_JBXUOY010000472.1:0-2005 GCF_057196705.1 Streptomyces sp. ATLC9
GGGGCTCCACCAGAACCCACAGACCATCAGGAACCAGACGAGAAGAGAGGTCACCGGCCACAGACAGCATCATGCCCGACGCCGATCAAGCCACGTGAGACACCCTCTAAGTCGCGTCTGAAACAAGACAGAGTTGCGTCTAATGTAGGGCAAAACGTCGTATTCGAATCGAATACTAATTTCGGTGATATTTGCGGAATCGAGAGGGGTGTCAAGCCGATCCGTCCCTTGCGTCAAAACTGCCTGGCTCATACGCTTCCGATGGATAGAGCTGGCGCACCGGCCCCCTCTGTGCGGTGTGAAACGAAAAATTCGACGTCGAAGGAAAAGATTTCCATAGGTTGAGCCCTGCGCAGGCAGGTGCACGAACGGTGAACACGAGGACGGATCTCTTTGTTTGGGAGAAAAACAGTCCGCGCTATCTTATTAGCGTCGGCCACACTTGCTGCCGTGGTAATCCCCGCAGGCCAGGCGAATGCCGAAATATCGTACACCGATAATCAGTGCAGTTCGTCGACAAGGTGCTTCGCCATTTTCTTCAACAGCATGTCATACGGCGCGTACTTCAACAACCCTTGCTTCACCACCAACAAGAGCGAGTATTCACACCTTGGGTATGACTACGCGCAGTACCAGGTTCGTTACCAATTCAACTACGGTTACGGTTTCGGTTGGGACTATGGAGAACTGCCGTACGGAGGAAAGTGCACTCCCTCCGACCCCGGATCCGGATGGAGCGTGAAGAACAATGCTGCCGGGGCGGCCAACAGCGACTCCGCTTCTCATCGGGTGTACTACAACACCGGTTACGGCGGTGTCTATCAGACCGTCGAGAGCGGCAACAGCGAGAACTTCATGTCGTCCCTGAAGAACGAGAATGCGAGCAGTAAGAGGCTGTGATGACGATACGACGTTACCTCACCACTCCCGTTGCCGTAGTCTCGCTGGCGCTGTTGGCTGCTGGCTGTGGCCAGCAGCAGGCCGGTGGTATCAAGGTGGCGACCGGGGACGACGGCCAGACGGCCGAGTCGGCCCCCTATACGCCGAAGGTCGTGAAGGAGAACTGGCCCGAGAAGGTGCCCACCCGCGGCCTGACCAAGGGTATGGTGTTGCCGCTGGAGAAGTACATGGTCTCCTACGCCGAGGAAATCGCCCTCCAGCAGGCCCGTGACAACGCCGAGATCACCTGCATGCGACGCTACGGGTTCACCAACTGGCGCACCGAGGACCGGGGAACATCTCCGCCGGTGGCTGACAATGCCTCCAACATGCCTCGCCGCTACGGCCTAAGCGACCTGGCCGAGGCGAAGAAGCACGGCCACCACCTGCCTGACCACAGTCAGGGCAGCACCCCGGTGCCGGGACAGGACACTCCCGAGGCCAACACCGTCCTATTCGGCAAGAAAAAAGGCGAAGAGGTCACCTCCTTCAAGGGTAAGGATCTTCCCGATGGAGGTTGCATGGGTGAGGTGGGCCGCGCGGTCGGAAACTTCGACATGGATCTCGTCGAGCGCCTCAACGGTGAGAGTTTCGAACGCTCCCAGCAGGCGCCTGCGGTCAAGGATGCCATGGCGCAATGGGCATCCTGCATGAAGAGCCGTGAGTACCAGGTGAACACCGTCTGGGATGTCACCAAGGTGGTCGAAAACCTAGGAGAAGCATCCAACGACGAAGGCATCAAGATCGCCACGGCCGAGGTCGAATGCAAACAGCAGACCGACCTAATTGAAATCTGGTTCAACGAGGAAACCAAGATCCAAAAGAAGATCATCACGGATAATCAGGCAGCTCTCAACGGCGTCCAAGTTCGCCAGGACAAGACCTTGAGCAAGACAGTCGGAATCAACAAAGCAGCAGGCCAGTAAGAGAATGAGCCCTTCCCAGTAATGGATCGTGACGTTGCGTGATCGTTCAGATGGTGCGGTCGTATTCGAGTTGGAGCAGGACGAGGGCTGCGGCGGCGATCTTCGTGATACGGCTGGGGTCGAGGCTGACCCTGCGCAGG
>NZ_JBXUOY010000473.1:0-1997 GCF_057196705.1 Streptomyces sp. ATLC9
CCCCCCCCCCCCCCCCCCCCCCCCCCCGCCCCCCCCCCCCCCCCCCCCCCCCCCCCCCCCCCCCCCCCCCCCCCCCACTAATCTGGGGGCGTCGGCGCAGCACAGCGTGGTGCCGCCGCCACGCCCCGATGTGTGTTGTGACAGGCAGGAGTGATCAATGGCGGAGCGCAAGCCGATCGAGTCATGGCTGACCGACATGGACGGCGTCCTCGTCCACGAGGGAGTGCCGATCCCGGGGGCCGACGACTTCCTCAAGAGGCTCAGGGAGTCGGGCAAGCCGTTCCTGGTGCTGACCAACAACTCGATATACACGCCCCGTGACCTGCACGCCAGGCTGAAGCGGATGGGCCTGGACGTCCCGGTGGAGAACATCTGGACCTCCGCCCTGGCCACCGCCAGGTTCCTGGAGGAGCAGCGTCCGGAGGGCACCGCCTACGTCATCGGCGAGGCGGGGCTGACCACCGCGCTGCACGACATCGGCTACATCCTCACCGACACCGACCCCGACTACGTGGTGCTCGGCGAGACGCGCACCTACAGTTTCGAGGCGCTCACCAAGGCGATCAGGCTGATCAACGACGGCGCGCGGTTCATCGCCACCAATCCCGACGAGACCGGCCCGTCAGCCGAGGGCGTGTTGCCGGCCACCGGGTCGGTCGCGGCGCTGATCACCAAGGCGACCGGGCGCGAGCCGTACTTCGTCGGCAAGCCCAACCCGCTGATGATGCGGGCCGGGCTCAACGTCATCGGCGCCCACTCCGAGTCCAGCGCGATGATCGGCGACCGGATGGACACCGATGTGCTGGCCGGCCTGGAGGCCGGGATGGAGACCTTCCTCGTCCTCACCGGGCTGACGCGTCCGGCCGATGTGGACCGCTTCCCCTTCCGGCCCTCGACGGTCGCCGACTCGATCGCGGACCTCGTCGAACGGATCTGAGCCCGCCCCGCGCGTCCCCGCCCCGCGTACCCCGGCCTCCGCCACCCCGGTCCGTGTCCGCGGCGCGCTCGAACGGAGCAGTGCGGGGCGGCGCCGGGATGCGGGGCGGCGCGGGGCGGCGGATCTTCGGGAGTACCGACCCGGAGGTTCGACATGGGCATCTTCCGCACCGTACGACCCGCTCCGAGCGTCCTCGCCGTGGCGCTCGCCGTCTGTGCCGCGGCGGCCCCTCCCGCCGGTCTCGCCGCTCTCACGGCCCTGGCCGCCCCCGCGGCGGCCGCCGAGAGCCCCGGCGCCGGCACCTCCCCCCCGCCCGCGCCCGGCACGGCGGAGTCCGGCTCGCCGGAGGTGTCGGTACGGGTGAGCCCCGCGAAGGTCCGCCCCGGTGCCGAGGTCGAACTGTGGGCCGTTTCCTGCGGGGGCACCGTCGCCACCGCCCGCTCCGAGGCGTTCGTCGCCGACGCGCTGCTGGCGCCCGGCGCCGACCGCGGCGGTCTGCGCGGCGAGGCGGTCGTCCGCTCGGACGCCGAGCCCGGGGAGTACCGGATCACGGTGGAGTGCATGGGTGTGAAGGCCACCGGCCGAGTGGCCGTGCACCCCTCCGGGTCCGGCCCGGCCTCCGGAGGCCCTTCGCACCACGCCACCGACCCGGCCGTGAGCCCGGTCGCCCCCGTGCCGGCCGGCGGCGGAGGCACCGCGGAGGCGGCCGGCGACGAGGGCGCGGAAGCCGGACCGAGCGCCCTCCACACCGCCCTGGGCGCCGGGCTGGCGGGCGCCGCCGCCCTGGTCGCCCTCTGGCGGGCCGTGACGCTGCGCCGCCGGTCCCGCTCCGGATCCGGCCGCTGAACCACGGCGGCGACCGCCGTGTACGACGACGTTCCGGGCGGGGAGCCGCGCACGGGCTGCGCCTCCCGGCTGGCGGCGACAGCGGTGTGGGCGGTGCTGCTGCTCGGACTGTGGCTGTGGGGAAGGGAGCTGACCGACCCCGCCGCCCCGCCGCCGGAACCGGCCCGGGCGGGAGCCCCGGCGTCCGGCCGGGCGCCGGGTGACGGCGCCGGCC